>JBFHWR010000097.1:0-11877 GCA_041599395.1 Gemmatimonadales bacterium
CCGGCGACGGCTGTCGGACACCGATCGACACTCCTCGGTGTCCGGGCGCAACAGACACACCGCCAGTTTGGACGAAAAGAACGATAACGTGGTCCTGATTTGATTGCGAAGCCGCACGAGGCTCCTCGGTGGCCGAAACGCAAAGGACACTACGCCACTCCAATCCTCGCTGTCTGTGTTGGTGACGTTGCCGGATGTGATACGCTCTGTCGAGCGAGACGAGTATGACGCCGTGGTGGACACTCCTCCAGCCCACACGACGGTAAACGATGGCGAGAGTTCCGTGGAGTTGTTTTCCGTCTGGACGGCCTGCGCCTCGGACACCCCGCCGAACGCGCCGAGGGAAGGCAGCAGGTTGGATCGCTTGATCACGCGGTACTGTAATTGCCCGCTTACGCTTGATAGCACGTTCTGGACTCCCGATCGAGGGGAGTACACCCAGGAGCCGCTGAGCGAGGGCCATTCGCGGTTACGCTGCTCCGTCTTTTGCTGTTCGTCCCCACGAATCGACCACACGGTGTTGCGGGAATCCCTGTAGTTGAACCGAATCTGGAGACCGAGCGGGAGACGCATGCCGCCCGTCGCCGACACCCCGCTGATCTCGGTGGCCGACGTCGCCGGCGTCTCATCGCGAGCGCGAAACGCACTCAGTCCGCCCAGCGCGAGATGGTAACGGAAATCGGGAGTGAACGTGATGTTGCTGAATGCGGAGCGGCGTTCGAGGTCATGCGAGACATCGGCGGGCAGGAACCCGGAGAACAGGCGCGCGACGAAACCGGAATCGCTGCCCAGGCTGCGGGCGAGCCGAGCGAGGTCGAGCGTTGCACCCAGCTCGCGCCGCCGGGAATTGGATACGGTTTCTGGCGCGCGAAACCCGCCTGCTGAGCCCGATTCGGTTCGCACGACGTCGCGGCCATTCGGATCACGATTGAAGAGAAAACTGCTCGTGAACCGGAGCCGCGGCCGCAACCACTCACTGAGCGCCGGATTCACATTGACATTGGTGCGCAACACGCGCGTCCGTTCAAATCCTACGTTCGCTCCCAACAGCGTCCGTTCCTCCCCTTGGAGCACCCGCCCGATGGACGTCGAGTCACCGTAGTCCCGCAGGTCGCGAGTGCTCTCATACAGGACACTGAGATTGAACGACGAGAACGGCTGGAGGCCGATATCCACGGTGTTGCGCCACGAGTGCGCAATGCGCGTCGAAGGAATCAGGGCGCTGTCGCCAACGAGCTCCACCGGTACGCGAAACGTGGTTCGATCCGTCGAGTTGTCGGTCAACGCAGAGGCAAAGCGGATGCGTTGCGGATTCCACCTGAGCCGCGCCGCTCTGATGGATCTGCCAAACTGGCTCTCACGTATGAACGAGGGAAGCGCGTTGACCAGGCCGACGACAAAGCGCGGCACAGCCCTGATGGTGCGGGGCCTGGGGGTGTTGAGATAGTTGACCTGAATGGACTGGTTTTCGGTTCGTGCCGAGCTGCGCGACGTGACACCGGTCGCAATCTCGCGCCGCGCCAACACGCGTACGGGATCGAGCAGCGTGCGGGTGAGAAACGATTCTCCCCGCGCAGCTCGCTGCAGGGAGATGTCGAGCGCCGTGGACGAACTCTGGGGTTTGCGCAGCCCCTCCAATCGGTCCCCGCGAATGTCCGTTTGCGAGATGAAGAGGGGGTCTGCGCTGCTCCGAACATGTTGCACGCGGACGGGAACGTTCATGCCCCACGCGGCTGGAAGGAACTTGTCCACCTGCACGCGCGTGCCGAACCGTGTAACCGCGTCCGTGATATATGTGGGATCTTGGCCGAGTTGGCGGAACTGATCGTCCCGCCGAGTAAAGGCAAGGGTCACCTCCGCGACGTCGGCCGCATTGAGACGGACATCGAGTGCCGACGCAAACCCGGCGTCATCGATGACATCCGTCAGGCGGATATCGTCAATCCAGAGCTCGGCCTGACCGATGGCCAGCGTTTCCGCCGCCCGGAAAAACCCAACGGCCACCTCGGAGACGCGCGCCAGGTTGGGGGGGGACGTACCAGGATCCCGCATCTGGACGAAATAGGGACCATCACAGATCACGTACGCCGTCGAGTCGCCCCCGCACGCGGCCGAACCACTCGGCGGTTCGCCTTGAAGGCGTGCCGATTCAAGCTGTGTCCGCAGGTCGATCCATCGCGTGATGTCCACGACGACCTCCGGCTCCCAGGTCGTACTCCGGACGGGCGTCTTGTACATGAAGAAGTTGTGCTCATCCAGGCCGGCCTTGATGAAGAACTCGAGATCCTCTTGCTCCCACCCCACTCCCCGCCCACGGGCCCAAACACGCAGCTGCCGGTATTTGAGAAAGTTCTTATCGGCCGCATCGCCAAAGCGCAGAAACGCCTCGGCGCGTTCGCCGACCCCGACCTCGGTCGCGAGCAGGCGCAATGATTTCTCATTGATTTGTTGGGTTCCAAATCCGAGCCCCAGGTCCTTCCGGTCGGGTAGATCGCGAATGCCGGGCGGCGGCTCGTACCCCAGATCGCTGTCTTGCGTCGTGATGATCGAGGCGATCACCTCACCCTGGGGCACCGACTGGTTCCCGCTCAATCCGGTGATCGGCCTCGCGGTGCGCTTGAGCCATGGTGCGCCAACCAAACGCGCTCGCGCGAGTGCCACCCAGAATTCTTCACCTGGTCCGCCCTGATCGGGCGCTACGACCGTGAGCCGCAACGCCCGTATCTGCCGGAGGTTGGGCTGTCCGACCTGGACCGTGTCGCCCCTGAATGGAATCCGGTACAACCTCCACGTCAGCGTCCGCCCCGCACCGTCGGTGAGACTCACCCCGTTGCGCACGAAGTATCGATCGTCACCCACTGCAAAGACGTGCCGTACGAAACTCTCCTCGAACGCCCCGACGCTGACGTCGAGCCGGTTGTCACCGTTCAGGTCCTCTGTATCCAAAAATCCGTTTCCCCGGCTGCAGCGCGTGAGCAGGTCACCGAGTGGGAACACCGCCGTCCCGAACACGCCTTGCAGGTTGCACAGTGGAAACCGCTCGATCACTTCACCCGATCCCTCAACCGTGATCGCATCCAGGAGGTCTTCCCGGATACCGATGTCATCGATGCGCGCGTTGTACACGTTCGTGAGCGAATCTTTTTCGGTGTCGAGTCGTCCCACGCCGGCAAAGGTGAGACCACTGAACACGGTATCCGCCCCGACAACGGCAAACGATTGCGGAGCAGCGGCGATCGCATCTTCGAATACGGTTCCGAAATCGAAGACGAGCATTGCGTCTTGCTGCGCCCCGATCCGGAGCGCGTCTTCCAAGACCCAGAACTCGAGGAACTCGGTACGCGTGAGGTCAGCACCAACCCCGGAACCGCCACCCAATGGCTGCGTGATGCTGCGCCATCGTGGCCCCGGCGTATGCGGACGGATCCAACGAGGACGCCCATTGGCCGGGTCGGGCGCGCCTCCCACGGTGTCCGGCTTGAGACTGAGCCAGAGCACGGTCTCAAAGGTGGATCCCGTCCCAATGAGCGCGATGGACGAATCGATGTCTTGTGGCCGGAACTGGAGCGAACCGGTTGCGGACTGAATCAGGTTTTGCCACACCAGCGGAACGGCGTCCACCGGTGAGAAAAAGCCTCCTGGCCCCAAATGGGTGAGGGGAATCCCCCTGCCGGACGCCGGAAGGCTCCCCAGTTGAAACACGCGCTCGTCGAGCCGGATTCGGAGCGACGACTCGGTGTCGAAGTCTTCTATATACGCCTCGCCCGCGCGATTCGAGTTCGGGCGGGACATGGCCACTTCCCCGTTGATCCGGAGAATCGACGGCACGGTCGTAGAAATAAACGGGAGATTGTCCAGGAAGCGGGTCAGTCCGCTCGGTCTGAACTGGAGTTCCGTACTCAGTCCACCCATGAACTGCGCCTCGGGCTCAAACCCGAGCGTGGGCCGGTTGCTGATGGTTCGCTCGCTCTGAAAAACCCCGATGGCACTGATGGTACCCGGTCCACCCAAATCATACGTGGTCGAAAAGCCAACGATGCTCTTTGGCGCGCCGTCGAACAACTGGTTCTCTTCGAACGCAGCCTCAACCTGGGTGGGACCGGCAAACAACTCATCTGGTCTGAGAAACGTGACCTGACCAATCGCGTAGTCGATCTCGTAGTCGATTCCACGGACCAACTGGCGACCGCCAATCGAAAGGCGTTCACTCCGCGCACGCACTTGTAGCGCACCCAGGCTGAGCGTAGAGCGGTCACCCGCGCCCGTCGCCTCGTATCGAATCTCCACCGTGAGCTTCGGCGCCGGACCCTGGGTAGCAAGGAGGTAGGTGGGAGTCCGGTAGAGCGAGTCATTGCGTTCGCCCGCCGTGAGACGCACGCTGTCCGCAAACGGCGTGAGATGGGGAAACACCACGTATCGGTCTCTCATAGGTGCCCCGCCGCCCGGATCCCGATCGCGGGGGAACACGCGGTTGAACTCATCGAGCGTCGACGGATCCGTCGGCAGCGCCAACCCGAGTTGCGATAGATAGGTTCCTTCGCCGCTCACAGGCGTCTCGGAGCTGTTCACCGAAATCGCGATCTCCACCGTGGCACGATCGATATCCTGGCCGCCGAGCCGGTACACGTTGCGCATCTCATAGAAGAAGGTCGGTACGTCGGGCCCGCTCCGAGGCTCGTAAATCAGCTCGAGGGTGTCGAGGGTTTCGTTGACCGACGGAAAGGTGCCGACGGTATCACCGAGCGCAGTCACATAAGAGACGGCGAGAAAATCCTCGTTGCCAACCCGAATGCCGAGCCCGAACCATGCACCCGATGGGTCGAGGTAGTAGTCCTGCCCCTCGACCAACAGTTCCCATGAAAACGGTCCCACTTGTTGCGGACTGTCGGACCGGATCGCAACCGCGTCGATACCACCCAGGTTTGCGTTGATCCCTGCTTGCCCGCTCTGCGCCCGGAGGCGATATACCCGGACCTGTGTCGCACGCTGTTCCGGCAGGAGCGCCTGGCGGTCGATCTCGAGGGGATCGATGTCCGGGTATCCGGCTAACGTCCGGGGATCGATGACAAAGAAGAAACGCCCGGCCTCAAAATCGAGGTCCCGCGCGGTGAAGTCGACCGGCTGCGTTGTTGCGTCCCCAACGGTAAACGACCGGGTTCTGAGTGCAGAGCCCTTTTGTTGTGCCAGAATCGAGCGCAGTTCCAACGGGCCCAGCTGCGCCTGAGCTTGCACACCGAACGAGTTGGAGGGGATAGCCGCCGTGATGAACCGAGACGGCGGCGCCTGAAAACTGACTGTCCCGACATCGACCCGACGAAGGATTTCGTCATCGAGCCCCTGATAAAACACATTGATATTGTTGTTCGCGTTGAATTCGCGTTCGCTGTCGAAATCCACGTTCACGTGGACGCGATCACTCACGATGCCACCCGCGCGCACGTTGAACTGCTGGTCCAAGGAGGGCGTGGGAAACCCGCCGGAGCAACCGGCCAATGGGTTCCCGATCTGTGCAGCGGAGCATCGTACGTTGCGCAGGCGGTCGACCTTCATTTCGAGCCGCGCGTTCATATCGAGTCCCAAGTCCGCGTATTGTGTCAGGGCCTCGAAGGTGCGGGCTTGCTCGGGCGTGGCGATGTCCTCGGGCCGCGGAGCCACTGCGGCGGGCGGGGGTACAATCAATCGCGGGCCCGGCTCCGCAAACGAGCGAAGCAGACGGGCACGGCGGAGCGCCGCCGCGACAGTGGCGATGAACGCGCGGGTTTCATCCGCCCAGCGAGCCGCCACGAGCGGCGGCGGCGCTCGTGGGGCAAGGCGGCCACCCGGTTGCAGCGCAGCCGGGAGCCGAAAAGACACCGAATCCGGACCGAGGCGCGCCCGGAACCGCGGCCCGGCGGCCGGGGGTTCCTGAGCGACCAGCTGTGCGCCCGGGAACAGCACCGCGGCAATCAGCAGCGCTATAGTGAATCGGCTCACTGGCTGAGAAACAGGGGCCCAGGCCTTGTAAACAGCAGGAGTCGGAGATATAATGGTCGATTCAAGTCGTTACCAATTCATGAGTTACGGTTTCTGATGCGGATTCTGCGGCGCTATCTGATCAGGCAGCTCGCCGGCCCGTTTATCTTCGCGCTGGGCGCGTCGACCGGCTTCCTGCTCCTGCAACAAATCGCCCGCCGGCTTGGCGAACTTGTTGGGAAGGGGCTGCCTTGGACAGTCATCGTCGAGTTTTTCATTCTCACGATTCCGTTCATCGTGGCCATGACGATCTCCATGGCTGTGCTAATGGCTGTGTTATACACCTTTAGCCGCCTGGCGGGCGACAACGAGATCACCGCCTTTCGAGCCGGGGGGGTATCTCTCAGCCAATTTGTGCGCCCGGTGCTGGCCGCCGCGACCGTGGTCGCGGTCGTCGCGTTCCTGTTCGGCGATCAAGTGCTGTCACGCACGAACCATCGCCTACGGGTCCTCATGACGGACATCGCACGCACCAAGCCGACGTTCTCGCTCAAAGAACATGCAATCAACGAAATCCAGCGGGGCCGGCTGTCGCTGCGTGCCGCACGGATTGACCAAGCCACGTACCGAATGCAGGACGTGACCATCTTCGACCAAACTGAAAGCACTCGCGACCGGGTCATCTACGCCGACAGCGGACAGTTGGCGTTTGCGCCCAATCAGGAGGACCTCCAGCTCACTCTATACGACGGCGCCATACACGATTTCGACCGTCAAGACAACCGGGTATTCCAACGCACGTGGTTCCCGCGGAACCTAATTCAGATCAAGGGTGTGGGAAGAGAGTTCGTGCGACGCGAAGCCGACGATTTCAGAGGCGATCGCGAGATGAGCATCTGCGAACTCGAAGAGGTTGCCCTGAACGCGTCGCGCGAAGAGTGGTCGGCACGCGAGAGCGCGCGCGCAAACGAATCCAATGGTCTGAGAGCGCTGGTCGGAGCGCCGGCAGTTGTTGCGGATACGACGGGGCCCATGCCGAGGCGCAGTCTCTACTGCCAGGCGCTCGGCGCGATCGGCGCCGCCCTGCTCCCCGTGTTGCAGGCCGAGCCCCAGACACAGAGACAGGACGACGAGCCAACCCCGACGCCGTCCGCCGCCGCGGCACAGGCAGGCCTCACGGAACGGAGTCTCGCCATTCGGAGTCGGTCGCCCACTGCGTGGCTCAACGAGCTACGAGCCAGCAGGGATCGCGCGCGCGCCGCGCAAACACGCTCCGCGGTGTTCATGGTTGAACTCCACAAGAAGTACGCGATACCGGCGGCGTGCATCGTGTTCGTCTTGGTGGGAATCCCCGCTGCCTTACGATTCCCAGGAAGCGGCGTCGGACTCGTCATCGGAGTCGGTATGGTGGTATTCGCCGTGTACTATGTCGGGCTGATTGGCGGTGAAACGCTCGCGAACAGGCTGATCATCTCACCCGCTCTCGCCATGTGGGCACCCAATATCGTGTTCGGACTACTTGGGTGCCTGGGACTGTGGCAAATCAGCCGCCAAGGAAGGTCGGTCCGGGGCCGGTGACCTTCGACATCCTCGATCGGCATGTGTTGCGCGAGTGGCTCAAGATATTCGTGGCGACAACGCTGGGCTTCCCCTTGGTCGTCATCCTCTTCGAGCTGACTGACAAGCTGCAGCAATATCTCCCCAAGGGACTCGCTCCACAGACCATCGCCGTCGCGTATTTGTTCAGCCTACCGGAAAAGGTGTTTCAGGTTTTGCCGGCCGCCGTGTTGTTTGCGACGGTGTTCACGCTCGGGTCCATGAACCGCCACTCTGAGTTGACGGCGGCCAAGGCTTCCGGGCGAAGCTTCTATCGCATGATCATTCCAATCTTGATTGTGTCGGTCCTCGCGGCCGGTCTGGGGCTGGTCGTCGGTGAGCTTGCACCCAACGCCACGCGCCGGCAGGTAGAAATGCTGGGAGAGGTAGAGGCCCGTGCCCAGCCGTCACGTCATAACTTCGTGTTTCGCGGTGACGGCGGCTGGGTCTACACGATCCGATCACTCGATGTCCCCCGGGGCCTGATCAATAACGTCATCCTCGCCCGGGAGGGTTTCGACGAAGCCTATCCCACACTCGTCGTGCAAGCCCGCAACGGGCTCTTCTATGATGACGGGAATCAGTGGACGCTGCGCGACGGGCGTTTCCGGGTTCTGGTGGGCACGGCCGAGACGTCATTTGGTTTCGATTCGCTGCGAATGCGGAGCCTCACGGCAACTCCGGCTGACCTGTCCGTCGAGGCCAAGCGACCGCAAGAGATGAATTACGCGGAGCTGGGACGCTACATCGACGCGCTGGAACGCTCCGGCGGCGACGGGCGCCGGCTGACGGTCGAGCAGGCGCTGAAGATCGCCGTGCCGTTCACGTGCATCGTCATCGCCGTGCTGAGCGCGCCGCTCGCGATAGCGGCCCCACGTTCCGGTGGCGCGTTTGGTGTCGCAGTGAGCCTCGGGACGACGATGGTGTTCCTCACCGCACTCCAGCTTTCGCAGACCATCGGCACGGCGGGTGTCGTCCCGCCAACCTGGGCGGCGTGGCTGCCGAACATCCTCTTCAGCCTGATCGGACTGTGGTTCTTGGCGCGGGTGCGGACGTAGACGAGGAGCTAGGAGCGAGGAGTTAGGAGTTAGGGAGAGGAGCAAGGAGTGAGGGTTTGTGGGATGCCGGAATACAGGACGGAACATATCCCACGCACCCGATACTCGGTCTCGCGACCCCCTAACTCCTAGCTCCTAACTCCTAGCTCCTCTCTTAGAAGAAATACCGAAACGCAAACTGCGCCTGGAACTGCAGGATCAGGTTGGACCCCAGCAGATCCTCCTGCCCAAAGAAGCGATTCACCGAGTACAGGATCTGGCCGGTCGCCGGGTTGAAACCTCTGGGATCGAGCAGCTCCTCGTTGGAACCGAACACGCCCGTGACGCGACCGAGACCGCAAACGCCGGACGTGAGATCCGTGTTGGGGTCAGACTCGTCGCAGAAGAGCCGTCCAACTCCGTTCAACACGTTGAACAGGTCCACCTGGATCTCGGCGCGCTGACCGCCGAAGGTATTGAACCGCTTTGCAAGACGGATATCGAGATTGTGCGTCCACGGAAAGCGGCATGAGTTCCGTTCGATGATCTGCCCGACGAAGTCGCTGACGCAGCTATTGTCGTTCAGAATCTGCCTGTAGAGATCGCGCTCCGCCTCGTCACCCGAAGCAAGCGGTAGGTCCTCCGGCGAGAAGATGAACGCCCTATCGTTACCCGTGAGCCCGTCACCGTTCAGATCGTCGTCACCCGCCACGGTCCACGGGCGACCGCTCTGGCTTCTCCACGACGCGGTGAACCGAAATCCCAGCGGCAGCGGCGCCAGGAACGTCGCGATGATAGTGTGCTCACGCGCATAGCTGCTGCGGCCCCACGCGTTATCGTAGTCCCCGAACCCGCCGATCTCATTGGGCCCGAACTTCCCCGTCGTGGGATCGGCGTATCCGCCACCCGCCGTACAGCATGAGTACGGGGAGTTGTCCCATGACTTCGTAAACGTGTAGGACGCGGAGAGGGTTGCGTTCCGACTGAAGTGGTGGGACCCTTCGAGCTTCGTGATGAACGCCCGTGCGCGCCCGTCGTTGAAGTTCACCAACACGTCTCCAAAATCGAGATTCCGGCGGGAGCCGGTACTGTTCGCACCGGTTGGGTCGAACTGGTTGGCGGGCGTGAAAACGCGGCGGCCATCCTCCCCCGCCAGCGTAAACTGTGTGTCACGCAAGTTCAAATTCCGAACCGTGTAGAGATTGGTGGACTGGGAAAACAAGAAGTCGAGCGACACGCGTGACCGCTCACCGATCAGCGTCTCGTATCCAACGTTGGCCTTGATCGTCTCCGGATACTGAAAACCTTCATTCCACACCGCATACGTGGGCACGCCGCCGGCGCCCACATCCGCACAGGTTGCCGGGTTGTCGAATCCATTGATGTCGAGGTTCGCGTAACCCGACGGCGACGGAGGCGCGTCCGGGTCGCCGTCGGCGATCGATCCGTTACAGATGACTTCGAGGGTCGGGCGTTCTGTTTGCAGGACATTGCCGCCGACAACGTACGGGACACGGCCGTAGAAATACCCGACGCCACCCCGGAGTACAGAACTCCCGTCACCCTTCAGGTCGTACGCCAACGCCAGACGCGGCGAGATGTTGTCGGTATCCGTTGGGGCAAAACCGGTTTCGAAGCCGAAGGCGCGTTCGACATCGACCACCGGTGTGGGACTGTCGCGAAACGTCTGCTGCGAGTAACGGACTCCGAGGGTTGCCGTGAGCTTCGGCGTCACCTGCCACGCGTCTTGGGCGTACGCCGACCACTCGATCACGTCGAACGTAGACGTCGGGATACCGCCGCCTTGCTGAATGGGACGGAAGTACGAGGATGGCCGGAAGTTGTCAAAATCGTTCAAGTTCGCGAACACGAACTCGCCCGCGCCCTGAAACTGCGATCCGAAATTCTGAAACCGATTCAAAATGCGGGTGTTCAGCAATGTTCCACCCACCTTGATCGTGTGATCCCCGTACACTCTGGTGAGGTTGTTGATCAGTTCGAACTTCGTCTCTTCCAGATTGTTGTTGAATGAGGCGAAGGTTCCACCGTAGCGGACGGTCTGGCTGTTCGAGAGATTGACAGTCAGCGTCGGTCGGAGATCCTTCCCCTGCCGCGGGCGTTTTTCATCTGATATTTGAAACCGGAACACGTTGAATGTGTTCTCACCGAGCACCGACTGCAGCTCGCCAACAAACGAATGCGAGCGATCTTCGATCTTCTCGGCTCGTGAGAACCCGTAGAGAAAATCGAAGTTGCCGTTCCACTCGTTGTCGTTCGTATATGTCGAGAAGTTATGACGGACCGTCAGCCGATGATTCGGATTGATGGTCCAATCGAGGCGGCCGAATAAGGTGATGGCATCGTTGCTCGTCGAGAACGGCCGGTACCCGGATCCGGCGTTGTCCACACCGTACTTGGTGCCCAGGATGTCGAGGTAGCGATCGAATTCCGCAAACACGACGGGGTCTGCCTGTTCGCCACCCGGCGCGTACCGTGACTGCGTGAGCGGGAGCTGGGGCTCGCGCCGGCGTTGTGCATCGACCGAGACCAAGAAGAACGCCTTGTCGCGAACGAGGGGACCGCTCAGACGACCGGCAAACTGTTGCACCTCGTAGTCGGTCGTGATCTCCGGATCGCTCGGGTCGTCGATAAATGGCTTTGCCGTGAATCGGTCGTCGCGGAAGTTGGCGTAGACGGTGCCTTCAAGGTCGTTGGTTCCCCCGCGGGTCACGACATTGACGATGCCGCCGGAAAACTGCCCGTGTTCAACGTCAAACCCGTTCGTAATGATCTGAAGCTCTCGGATGGACTCGAGCGAGAACACGAACGGGATTCTGGATCCACCGCGGTTCTCCCCGAAGAAGGAGTTGTTCGCGTCGACGCCGTCGATCTGTATGCTGGTTTGCGACGCGCGCTGTCCACCGATCGCAAACTGGCCGCCCGTCGTCTCACCCGGATCGGGCGCCACGAGACCGGAGAGCTGCACGAAATCGACGAAATCGCGCCCCAGCGACGGGAGCTGCTCGATCTCCTCCGTCCCCACACGCTGCATGACCCCACCATCGGCGACGTCGATCGTCACGGGAGTGGATGTGATTTCGATTGCCGCGAGCGCAACAGCGGCGGTCGTCAACGAGAAGTTGACCGGCGCGGATGCGCCGAGCCCCACGCGAACACCCTGGACTGTTTCGGGCCCGTAGCCGACCACCCGGACTGACACATTGTAGAGCCCCGGCGGCAAGAGACGCACCACGAACGTGCCATCCTCCAATGTCCGTACCACCCGTTCAAA
>JBFHWR010000098.1:0-11820 GCA_041599395.1 Gemmatimonadales bacterium
AGCCCCAGCATCACAAACACGACCCAGAAGACGAGTCCCAGGACGATCCACAAACCAGCGGTCACAACGACGGTCATGCTGCGGTCTTTACGAGAGCGTTCGTCTGTCCCCAGCCGGTGCAAGGTGTCTTACAATCATGACTTATGACACCCGGCTAATAATCCGCTTCGGTGCCGAGTTTTCGCAAGTGTTGCATAAACGCAACAAAACGGGAGCCTTGTGAGGGGCACACGGGCGCCCCTACTTCCGAGTGTTGCGGCGCTGCCACAGTCAGTTTCCCAACCGATCGGGTGAGGTTCGGAGATGTTCTTCTTCAAAAAGTTGGTGTCGTTCTTCTTCTTTCCGCTCTCGCTGGTGCTCGAGCTGTCCGTGATTGGACTGTGTCTCCTGTGGTTGACCAAGCGGCAGCGTCTGGCGAAGGTGGTCCTCAGCTCAGGTATCGCGATGCTGGTGCTCCTGAGCCTTGGGATCGTAGCGGACTTGCTGTTGGCGCCACTCGAGCGGAAGTACGTCCCCTTTGATCCGGGCCGGAGCATCGCTGCCTCGGGAGCGACCATCAGCGAAGTGGGGTATGTCGTGGTCCTGGGAGGTGGGCACGTATCGGATCCCACCCTGCAGGTGACCAGTCAGATTGGTGACGTTTCGATGGTCCGGCTGGTCGAGGGAATGCGCATTCACCGGCAGATTCCCGGCAGCAAACTGGTGGTTTCGGGTGGGGCCGTGTCAGACCCGGTGCCCAATGCCCGGATCATGGCGCGCGTGGCAGAGCAATTGGGCGCCCTCCGAGGCGACATCGTTATCGACGATCAGGCGCGCGACACCCGCCAGGAAGCGCTGCGTATCGAATCGATTGTGGGCACGATGCCCTTCGTGCTCGTGACGTCCGCCTCCCATATGCCTCGATCGATGGCGCTCTTTCGCGCAGTGGGGACGAACCCGATTCCCGCTCCCGTCGGGCACCTCGTCAAGCGGCGAGGGGGGATTGGCCTCGGGCTGTTGCTGCCCCGTGTCGGCCATTTGGAAAAGTCGACGACGGCCTTCTACGAGTACATGGGGCTCGTGTGGGCGAAGCTGAGGGGATTCGCGTAGCCTCCGCAATTCGCCTCCCGTCGCGGCCATACCACGGCGCGGGATGCACGCACGCGACGAGGGAAATACACGGTGAGGTCGAAGGGGGTGTTGGAACTGGACACAAACGCGTTGGAAGCGATGCCAACCATCAAATACCCTTGCCAATCCAAGTTGCACGAGAGAACTTATTGGCCCTGAGCGTTTTGAATGCCATGCCCAGACCGACGAGCGTGGCAGTCATGGGGAAGTGAGGCGCAGACTCTTGGAACATAGATTCACAACGCTGTTCGGCTGATGAAATCGAGCACGCAACTCTCATCTCCCGCCACCGCGGACCCCGGATCGACACCAACGGCCTCGGTTCCGCGGACCGCCGTCCCTGAGCATCCTGCGAGCACAGAAGCGGCGAAAACGAAGCGGTGGGTTCCGGACGCGGCGGAAAGTCTGTACCGCGGTCGGACGATGCGCGAGGGATACCCCGGCCTGATCGGCCTGTACTCCCGGCATTATACCGAGCAGCTCGAGTCGCTCCAGGCGGGGACGGCGACGGTGGAGCGGGTTGATCGCTTCATCACCTATCTGAGCCGGGCTGCCGATTTACGTCCGCCGCACCCCGTCCTCGTCGTTGGCAGCGGTCCTGAGCCGGTTGCGATGCGGGTCCTCATGGACCGTGGCTTTGCCTGCACGGGAGTCGAGCCAATTCCCGATTTCGTTGTCGAAGCCAACAAGCATCTTCAGCAGAGCGGTGTGGTGCTCGAAGGCGCGGCAGAAGCGCTCCCCGTTCCGGACGAGAGTCAACAGCTCGTGTTCTGCGAGAGCGTGCTGGAGCACGTGGATTCTCCTCGGTTGGCGCTGGACGAAATGCATCGGGTGCTCAGGCCCGGAGGCATGGCGTTTATTGTCACCACGAATCGTCACTGCGTGACGAAATTCGCGGAACTCGAGGAGTTCAACATTCCGTTCTTCAGGTGGTTCCCGAAGATCGTGCGCGAATCGTACGTCTTTCGGCATCTCCACTATGACCCGCGCTTGGCAAACTTCACGCTCCGGCCGGCGGTTCATTGGTTTACGTTTGCCGAGCTTTGCCAACTTGGTCGCTACAGCGGTTTCGAGCGGTTCTATTCGCTGGTCGATCTTCTCCGACCGTCCGACGCCATGGTTCGACGCCACCGACTGCGCCGGTTCCTGCTGCGCGGTGCTCAGCGGAACCCTTGGCTCCGCGCTCTCGTGCTGACGCAGGTCGGCGAATCCATCGTCATGCTCAAGCGAGCCCGGCCCAGACCCAAACGCTGACGCGCCGACTTCCGGTCGCCGCGCCGTCCACCGCCTCACTCCATGGATGTTCGTCTAGGGCCAGTGGCCCGTGATCTCGTCCATGACCCTGCTTGTCCTCGCAGCACTCACCCCTGTACTCGGACACGATCCGCGCCCGTGGAGCTGCTCCATCACCGTGTGAATAAGCGGCTGCTGGACATGTTCGGGTTTCGGAAGCACGAACTGCCCGGTTCCATGTTCCGTTTCGACGATGATCGGTTGTGAGTCGAACGTGGAGAACATGATCTTCCCCTTGTGTCCCACGATCTCCGTGCGGTCGACCCTGAGGTTCCGTGGGACCGTAAAGCACCACGTTCCGCTGCCAATGACGCCGGACTCGAACTGAAAGGCCGCGCACACCGCATCCTCTGCCGGGTACAGCCCGGCGTGATTCGCGGTCACTCCGCCCGCGGCTGCGATGGGTCCGAGCACGTAATCGAAAAAGTCGAGCTGATGGCTCGCAAGGTCGTAGAAGTACCCGCCTCCGGCAACTTCGGGTCTCACCCGCCACGGTAGGCTGTTGGCATCATAGTCGGGCTCGAACGGAGGATAACAGAGGGTGACGTTCACATACCGCACATCGCCGATGGCGCCGTCGTCGACCAGCTCCTTTACCTTGACGAAGCTCGGAAGGCACCGTCGGTAGTAGGCGACAAACAGCGGAACCCCCGCCGCCGCACACGCCTCGATCATCTGCAGACATTCCGCGTAGCGTCGTGCCATCGGTTTGTCGACGTACACGGGCTTGCCGGCAGCCGCCGCTCGCAAGGTGTAGTCGCAATGCGAGTCGGGGGGCGTGGCGATATACACGGCGTCGACGTCGGGATCGTTTATCAGCCGGTCGGCGTCGGCATACCACTTTGGCACGCGGTGCCGCCGTGCATAGTCCTCCGCCTTGGCCGCGTCACGGCGCATGACGGCGACCAGGGCAGACCCTTCAGTTTTTTGAAAGGCCGGACCGCTCTTTACCTCCGTTACCTCACCGCACCCGATGATCCCCCAGCGAATTGATTTCATGGAAAGGTGTCACCTTCGGGCTATGAAGCGTCGCCGCTCAACAATCACGAGACCGCCAACCCTCGCAACAGCAGGGAAGATAACATGTCGCGCAATGCACCGGTCATCGTGCAAAACCTTGCACCACATGCACACGTCCGACCGTGGAACGCACCGCGCGAATGAGGCAGTGCGCAACTGGATATCGTGATGGAGGTCACAGAGAGAAGGTGCAGCAGGACATAGGTTGACTGCTTCATTGAACACGGAAAAAGGTGGCCGTTTGGCCATCCGCGAGCTGGTGACGTTGTCGACATATGAAGGAACAACCAAGAGAACCCTTAGGCTCTGATTCCCAATCGCGTTTCTTCCGGCCGGAAGAGAGGCCCTTCCACGGTACCGCGCTGCACGGAGGTAGACATCATGCCGTTCGAGTTTAAGCTCTCTCGTCGTTTAGCTCAGAGCCGAACGGCCATTGTTGGACTATTCGTGATTTTGGCCGCGTGTTATGCCGACAATCCGTCGCGGCCCAGCGCAGATTTTCTGATTGTCATCTCCCCCTCCGCCCTCACCGTTTCGACGCTCCAGCAGGTCGCCTTTTCAGTTGACGTCGCTTCGCCGGAAGGGGCATTCGATGTCGGTGATCGGCGCATCGACTTGGGCCAGGTATACACGGGCGGTCCAGCCACCCTGGCAAACGAGTGGTCGGCGACAGGCGGGATCATTGATCAAAGTGGTCGCTTTGCGGCAGGGGCCGAACCGGGTGACTACATGGTGATTGTCACGCACGCGTCTGGAGCGGCCGACACGGCTTACGTGACCGTCGTTCCCGGGGCGAGTAGTCCGGTACTGTCGCAAATCATTCTCCAGCCTCCCTCAGCCCAGATGAGTCCGGGCAGCAGCTTACAGTTTGCAGCATTCGGGCGTCTCAGCAACGGGGACAGCACCGCTGTCAGCGTCACGTTTGACGCGAGCGGCGGCACGGTGTCCAGCGACGGCCTCTACGTTGCAGGCGACACCCCGGGGACGTACACCGTTATTGCCACCGAAAGCGGTGGACTCGCCGATTCCAGTGTTGTATCCATTAACGCCGTGCAACCGACGCTCCAACGGATCGCGCTCGTGCCGGCGAGTGCAGCCTTGTTCACCGGCGGAACCCAACAGTTCAGGACGGACGGCGTCCTGAGCAACGGCGATAGCCTACCAGTTGCCGCCGAGTATACGACGACGAGTGGAACCATCGGTTCCGATGGGTTTCTGGTTGCGGGCAACGAACCAGGTGATTATCTGGTCATTGCGACGGTGGATGGCGGGGCGTTTGCCGATACGGCGAACGTGACGGTGAGTCTCGCTCCGGTCGCCAATGTCGTCGTGACGCCTGCCAGTGCCACGCTCGGCGTCGGGGAGACCGTGCAACTGACCGCCACGCCGACGGATGCAAGCGGGAATCCGCTGTCCGGTCGGCAAGTGACGTGGGAGAGCTCGGACCCCGCCGTCGCGAACGTCTCAGCCGCGGGCGTGGTCGCGGGTGGAGCAGCCGGCAGCGCCACGATCACCGCGGTGAGTGAGGGCGTGTCGGGGAGTGCGGAGATCACCGTTGCTGCAGCAGTGTCGTCAGTGGAGGTCGCACCGACGACCGCGGCTCTCACGGTAGGTGGAACGGTGCAACTCACCGCCACAGCGAAAGACGCGGCGGGCAATTCCCTACAGGGCCGCGCAATTGCTTGGTCCAGCGACAATTCGTCCGTGGCCACGGTCTCGGCTGATGGTCTGGTCACGGCGGTCGCCCAGGGTACGGCAACGGTTGCTGCCACGAGCGACGGCAAATCCGGAAGCGCGCAGATCAGCGTCGGTGCCGCATCGGTATCGAGCGTGGACGTGTCTCCGGCCAACATGAGTCTTACCGTGGGCCAGAGCGGGCAATTCACCGCCGTGCCGAGGGACGGCGCGGGGAACGCGCTGCAGGGTCACACGATTGACTGGTCCAGCAGCAATTCCGCGGTGGCGAGCGTCGCAGCCGACGGTCGCGTGACCGCCGCCTCGGTAGGGTCCGCCACCATTACCGCCACGGCCGATGGCGTCTCCGGCACCGCGACCGTTGGGGTCACGCAGCCCCCGGCCACCGGCGGCGTGCGCGCGTTTCCGGGAGCGGAAGGATTCGGCGCCTTTGCCACGGGTGGTCGCGGTGGGACCGTGTACCACGTGACCAACACCAACACGGGTGGGCCAGGCTCGTTGTGGGATGCGTTGCAAGCCTCAGGGCCGCGAACCATCGTGTTTGACATCAGCGGCAACTTCGATGTGCCGGCGAACGGGTACGGTGATTACTTCGTGACCAACGGTGATCTTACGATCGCCGGGCAGACCGCTCCCGGGGATGGCGTCACCCTCCGGGGCGGCACGATGCACTTCTTTGCGGATAACGTGATTGTTCGGTATATCCGTGTCCGGCCGGGTCTGGTGGGAGAGGGACAGCACTCCGCCATCACCTTTGCCGGAAACACCGGCATCTTCGATCACTTGTCGGTCTCGTGGCACAGCGATGAAGGCGTGAACCTGTTCCGAAACGCGAATAACGTGACGGTCCAGTGGTCGATTGTCGGTGAGGCGATCAGTGGCGGGCATGGGATTCTGGTGGCCATCGCAAACCCCGACGCCAACGCGACGCTGCATCACAATCTGTTGGTCAGCAACAGAATTCGTACGCCGTTCATCGGTAGCAATCCCGATGGAAACCACGGGAAGACAACGGCCGAAGTCATCAACAACGTGGGCTACAATTGGTGGTGCAGCTGCTCCCTGTTCGGACATGATGAGTCGCCAAGCCGCGTGTACCGGATCAACTTCATGAGCAACTGGTACCAGATGGGTCCGTCGGTCCGGGCGCCGGTTTCCGAGTGGGGATGGAAGATCTGGCAGACTCCAAATACGCCGAACACGAATGGTCCCACCGGAATCATGGTGTTCGAGGACAACAACATGGTCAACGGGACCTACCCCGGGCACCCCAACGGCGCGACCTGGCCTGAGTTTTCTCCGATGACGTGGGCTCAGGCGCCGATACCGATCGATCCGAGTCGTCAGGTGCAGCGTCAAGACGTCCTCGTCGCCAAGGATCTCGTACTCGATAATGCCGGGGCCATCGTTCCGAGAAGGGACCCCGTGGACGAGCGCTTGGTCGCGGACGTACGCAACGGGACGGGATTCATACCGGGGACCGTCAATGACGTAGGCGGGTGGCCGACGTTGGCCTCAGCAGCTCCGCCGGCAGACGGAGACCGAGACGGAATGGCCGATGACTGGGAGTCCGCGCGCGGCTTGAATCCGAACGATCCCAATGACCGGAATGGTGACCGAGACGGCGACGGGTACACCAATCTGGAGGAATACCTGGATTGGTTGCTCCGGCAGTGATGCCCGCTCACGGGACGTAGTCCGGGAGATCTCGGTACCGTCCCGCTGTCCGTCCGTACCCGAGAGCGCACCGTTTCCGGTGCGCGTTTGGTTTCGGGCCGTTCCGCCGCTCGCGATGCCCCACCGGCGGGGTTCCCGCCGAGTGATGCATCCGGGCACACATGTGTGGCCTTCGCGCCTCCCCGGTCCCGGACGCGTGGCCGCGGACTCGATCCGCGCCAGCGGTGCTGGGGGGAAGCCGTCAGTCGATTTCGACCGATGCGGAGCCGCCGGCACGGTCTCGCCGCCGCATCCGCAAACTCCGGCTCGCCTTGCGCCACGCAATGGTGTGATTCTTGCGTTGACCGATTGCCGTTCGCTGTGATTGCGTAACCGTACCCTTCGAGATCGTTGCACCAGTAACAGCGATGTCTCCCGACGGTTCAGCAGTCACGTAGATGTGCCTCCCTGATCTCTATGGAGCAGTCGGCTGACCATGTCGAACGACATTCGCGACCGGTGCGATACCGAGCTTGGCTGCTGCACTCCTGGAGTGGTCGCCGGCCGGTCCACGTCGAGGTCAGAACCCACGTGGGAGCGCGACGACATGCTCGGTGCGACGCATGTGCGGGAACTGCATCAGGCGATGCTGCAGCGTCATGGCATTACGCTTCCGACGAACGCTCGGGTGTTGGATTTCGGCTGCGGTGACGGGGCTTCGGTGTATGCGTACCGTCGCGCTGGATCGGCCGCGTTCGGGGTGGACATTGATGATCTCGCCGGCGATGTGCGCCAACGGCTGATCCAAGACGGTCTTGCCGACGCTCACGAGCAGGTGTTTGCGCAGCTCGATCTCGACAATTTTTCCCTTCCGTTCCCGGACGAATGGTTTGATTTCGTGTTCAGCGACCAGGTGTTCGAGCACGTGCAGAATTATCCTGAATCGATACGGGAGATTTCCCGGGTCCTCAAACCCGGCGGTGCGAGCCTGCACATCTTTCCGGCGCGGTGGCGTCCGATCGAGACCCACGTGCTGGTTCCGTTTGCCGGTGTTGTGCAGGCGCACTGGTATCTGCTCCCGTGGGCCTACCTTGGCATCCGCAACGCCTACCAAAAGGGTCTGTCAGCACGGGAGACGGCGAAGCGGAATCGTGATTACTTGCGCGACTGCACGACGTATTACTCAGGCCGCCGCGTGGCAGCGGAATTTGGGCGTTCGTTCCAATCAGTGCAGTTCGTGGAACGCGACTTGATCGCGTGTACGTCAGGCCGGCTCGCGTCGCTCAGGCGTTTGCTCACGTTGGTACCGTGGCTGCCGTGGGTCGTGAAGACGTTTCATATGCGCGCCGTCTTGTGTGTGAAGGAGTAGAGCAGATGGGACAGGGTCCGCGAGATTCGGCACGCGCATCGGTCTTCGAACGCCATGCAAAAGCGACGATCGTTGTCTTCTTGGCGGTCGTGCTGACGGCGCTCGATTTTGGGAGTGCGACTGCCTATCGGATGGTCAACGGATATTCCTGGTCCGAACGAGGGGTCGAGCGGGCAAAGCGCCTCGAGCAATTGTATCGGGTGCGGTCGCCGATCTATCACCACGACCTGGCGGCGCGCGTCTCGACCGACAGTGCGGTGTGGGGGCCACGCACGTACCACGTATCCACCAATTCACTGGGCTTCAAGAGCAACCGCGTGCGTGAGATTCCGCTCGCGGCGGAAGGACGGCGGATCGTCTTTATCGGTGATTCGTACACGGAGGGCGTGGGAGTCGAATACCCGGAGACATTCGTTGGGATCGTCGACGCGACCCTGGCACCGGCCGGCGTTGAGGTTCTGAACGCCGCGGTCTCATCGTACTCTCCGATAGTCTATTGGCGCAAAATCAAACATCTGATCGAAGATGTGGGGCTCGAGTTCGATGAGCTGATTGTCTTTCCCGACGTGTCCGATGCGCAGGACGAGTCGATTTACTACCTCGACGAGGATGGCAACGTCCAGAGTCCGGCGGTTCATTGGCTGGGAAGTGGGCCGACGACGGCGGACGACGACGACGACGGGAGCGACAAGGGCGGCGGCGGCCTGGGCGCTTGGGCGCGCAGGTGGCTCGGTCGCAACAGTATAGTGGCGTTCGAAGTCATCAGAATCGCCAAAGATGTTCTCGTTGATCCGAAAGTTGCGTTTTCCGTAAACGTCCCTCGGAGCATGTGGACGATCGATCCGGGCTTGTACGAGCAATTCGGCAAGCTGGGCCTGGACCGGATGGCATCGTATATGGACCAGCTACACGCCCTTCTGTCGGAGCACGGAATCGGGCTGACGGTCGCCGTTTATCCATGGCCTGATCAAATCATCCACAACGACCTCGAATCCATCCACGTTGCGTTTTGGCGCAATTGGACGGCGGACCGAAACGTCCGGTTCGTGAACTACTTCCCGGCGTTCATCAAGGCGGACAACGATCGCCCGAGCAACGAGCGCACCCTCATCACGTACTTCTTCAACGACGATACACACTGGAATGAAGCGGGCCATCGATTGATCGCGGACGGTTTCTTATCGGAATACAGATCTGGTTCGACTCGCACGAGCGCCGATGGCGGTGCGCCGGAGTCGGCCGCAGCGGCCGGGCGGCTGTCAGAGAGCGATCGGGACCGGTGAGCGGTATGGCGCGGAGTCTGTGGGCTCGGGCGGAAGGATCCGCGGTGCGTCCGTGACCGTGGCGTCGGTCGTTCGAGCACGGTGGGGACGCTTCTTCGGCGCGTCGGTCAATCGCCGAGTGCTTGGTGGCGCCGTAACCGTTGGGGCCTTCACCATGCTCGTGAAGGTCGCCGGAATGGTGAAGGAGCTGGCCATTGCGAGCCGGTTCGGCAGGGGCGATGAAGTGGACGCCTTCGCCATCGCGCTGTTGTTGCCGGTGTTTGTCATAAACATCATCAATGGCTCAACCAGTCCGGCCTTTGTCCCGGTCTATCTGAAGGTCAACGCCAAACGTGGAGCAGACGCCGCAAAGCGACTGCTTGAGAGCACGAGCCTGGTGAGTCTCGTCGCGATCGTTGGTGTCGTCTTTCTCCTGTTCGCAGCCACCCAGTTCGGCATGCCCCTCCTGGGCTCGAACTTCGAACCATCGAAACTAGCACTCACTCGCTCGTTATCGTGGATCCTCATCCCCCTCATCATCATCAGCATTCTGTCCGCTCTCTGGACGGCGGTGCTCACTGCCGGCGAGCGCTTCGCGTTGGCGGCGATTGCGCCGATCGCGCTGCCGGTGGCGATCGTCGGCGCCATGTTGTTGCTGAGCCGGACATGGGGTATCTACTCGCTTGCCGTGGGCTTCGTTCTCGGTCTGCTGATCCAAGCGGTTCTTCTGGCCGGGGGACTCAAGCGCTACTACCTCCCCCTGCGCCCCCGCTGGCATGGCATGACCGAAGACCTCAAGCAGGTGATCCGACAGTACGCGCCGCTCGCGGCCGGATCGTTTCTCGTGAGTGGTGCCGTGGTCGTGGATCAGGCGATGGGGGCCGCGCTGCCCGCCGGCAGCGTCGCCGCCCTCACCTACGGCAACAAGATCATCACCGTGGTTGCAGGAGTCGGTGCCTTGGCGGTCGGCACGGCCGTGTTGCCCCACTTTTCACAAATGGCCGCCGTGGAGAATTGGTCGGGCATCCGCCGGACCTTGCGCGTCTACACACGGTTGATCGTGGTTGTCGCAGTCCCCGCGACGATCGTGCTGGCTTTGGCGTCCGAGACCATCATTCGCATCCTGTTCGAACGCGGTGCGTTCACTGCCAACGATACGCCCATCGTGGGCACGATCCAAGCCTTTTACGTGCTACAGCTGCCGTTCTATCTGTTGGGCATCCTCTTTGTCCGGCTGATCTCGGCACTCCAAAAGAATCATTTCTTGTTCTGGGGAGCGGGAATCAACTTGGGTCTGAATATCGTGCTCAACTTTGTCTTCATGCGGTGGATTGGGGTTGCAGGCATCGCACTCTCGACCGCAGTCGTATACCTCGTTTCGTGTGGGTATCTCAGATATTATCTGCACTATTTGTTACAGGCCAAGCCGTGAGCCACATGGAGATCGGAACGTGTCATAGACATTCTGGATTCCTTCTCGGGCTCAGCACGCACCCCGCTCGGCAGGAACAGGCGGTTGGACCCTGACGTGGATGATGGGATAGTGGTCGAGCCGCTGTCGCCAGATGAGGCTCGGGTGCCGACACGAGCGGCCCGTTCCGGCGCGAGATACGTCGTTGCGTCTGTCGGCCTGAGTCTGCTCGTTGCTGTCTATGTCGTCGGCGCCTATCTCCAGGGTGCTCGGGCAAACACGGATATCAACGCCGCCGATCAGAGCGCATACATCGACTACGCGATTGGCATCGCCGAGACGGGCTTCAACCACCTTGGTGATCGGAACCGGATGCCGGTGTTCCCGTTTCTGGCCTCGTTTCTGTATGACGCGGAGTTGACCGAGCAGCAATTCTTCGAGCGGGGCAAGCTGTTCAATATCGGGCTGTCGATCGTGCTGTTGTTCGCCCTGTACGGGTTGCAGCGACTGTACTGGCCTGCGTTCGAGAGCGCCGTGGTAACACTGATCGCGTCCTTTACGATCTTCATCTATTTCGCTCCGTACTTTACAGCCGAAGTGTTGTTCTATTTTGCCAACTTCTGCCTCTTCGTCACGCTGTGGGAGATGCTCACGCGGCCGCGCTTGTGGCTTGCTGTTGCCGGCGGAGTCATTGCCGGATTGGCTTACCTGACAAAGGCATCAGTGCCTCCTGCGCTCCTGGCCTTCGGTGTCTTCTTTGTTGCCCGCACGGCCGTGGCGTACCGCTGGCCGCACCGCGATTCGCCCACAGAGGACGGCGCTGCCAGTGCGCCGTCCCCAGTGGCGCGGCTCGCGATGCTGGGGGTGTTCGCCGCGACCTTCTTGGGAATCATCGGCCCATACCTCATGACGAGTAAAGAGGTGTTCGGGCGGTACTTCTACAACCGCCCGACGACGTTCTACATGTGGTACGATTCCTGGGATGAAGTCCTCGCCGGAACCTG
>JBFHWR010000099.1:0-11767 GCA_041599395.1 Gemmatimonadales bacterium
GCGTACCTCGATCGGCGAAGCAAACAACCGCTCTACCGCTTCGCGAGGTCGCGCTCGTTGTGGGAGCGCCGCATCGCCATCATGGCGACGTTACACTTCATCAGGCGCCGTGAGTTTACGGAAACCTTCAAAATTGCCAAAATGTTACTTGCCGATGACGAGGATCTCATTCACAAGGCGGTGGGGTGGATGCTTCGAGAGGTAGGCAATCGCGATGTGAGCGCGGCGCAGGGGTTCCTGGCAGCGCATTACGCTACGATGCCACGGACCATGTTGCGATACGCCATCGAGAAATTCCCGGAGCGGACGCGGCGGCGGTACCTCGAGGGAACGGCATAGGACCGGCATGAGCGCGCTGCTGTATCTCGTGACCATGTTCCTGTGGGTCGCCCCGCCGCCGGCCACGCCCGGACCGGCGGTCACCGAAGTCATATGGGAGCCGTCCCGTCCCGTGCAGGGATCGATCGTGCGCATTGCGCTCCGCGCTGCAGCCATCCGGCCGGCGGACGAATCGGTCGTCGTAGTTCGGGGAACGTTTGCGGGACAGCCGGTGCATTTCGAGTTGGGGGTCGATGGTGTTTTCACGGCCGTGGGGGCAATCCCCTTGTCCGCCGGAGACACATTGCCGTTGGCCTTGACGCTGGACTATCACACGGGAGCGCGCCGTCACCTGACGGTTCAGGTACCGGTCGCTCGAGGCGCTTTTCCGACCGAGCGGCTCCGAGTGGATTCCCGTTTCTCCAGGCCTCCCAACGCCGCGCTGGCACGGCGAATCGCCCGCGAGCGGGCTCGCTCGCGAGCCGCCTGGCAGCATTCATTCAGCACCCCAAAGCAATGGCGCGAGCCGTTCATCCGTCCTCGTCCGACGCGGATCACCAGCGCGTACGGCCTGGGCCGCGTGTTCAACGGCCGTGTGCGCAGCAGACACATGGGCACCGATTTCGACGGCGAGCGAGGCGACCCCGTGCTGGCGGCCAACCGCGGAATCGTGAGGCTCACGGGGCACTTCTATTACGGGGGCCGTCTCGTGTACCTCGACCACGGCCGCGGGCTGCTGACGGCGTATCTTCACCTGAGCCAGATCGATGTCGCCGAAGGCGATCTCGTTGAGCGGGGGCAGGTCATCGGCAAAGTGGGCGCGACCGGCCGCGTGACGGGCCCGCACCTTCATTGGATCGCGCGGTACGGCGCGGTTGCCGCCAACCCCATGAGCTTGCTCGTGCTTGGGAGCCCAGGTCTTCAGGCAGACGCGGCGCAACCCGATTGACCGATCGGCCCGGCTCAACGGCGGCGAACCGGATTCGTGAGCGCACCCACGCCCGGAATCCGCACGACCACCTCATCGCCCGGTTCGAGCGGACCGACTCCCGACGGGGTGCCCGTGGCAATCAGGTCGCCCTTTTCCAGCGTCATGATGTGAGAGATGTATGACACGAGAAACGGAATAGAAAACGCCAAGTCCCGCGTGTATCCGTGTTGTCGTTCTACCCCATTTACGCTCCCAATCACTTCAAGACCGTCCAGTGGCGGGAGTGATGCGAGCGGTATCACGCGCGGTCCCACCGGGCAAAACGTGTCGAACCCTTTCGCTCGCGTCCACTGATTGTCCCGCCGCTGAAGGTCACGAGCCGTCACGTCGTTGACGCACGTGACGCCGGCCATGCCGGCGGTCGCCTGACGCTCATCGACACGGCACAGCGTGGCGCCGATCACGATGCCGATTTCCGCTTCGTGCTCGACGCGCCCCGACTGCTCGGGAAGGACGATCGCGTCCCCGTCACCAATCACGGCTGATGGAGGCTTGAGGAACAGCAGCGGGTCGGTCGGTACCGTGTTCCCCAGCTCAGCGGCGTGGGCGGCGTAGTTCCGTCCAACACAGACGATCTTCCCAGGTCGATTCATCCGAACGTGCTCCCATTTTGGCCGCGGCCTCACCCGCAGGTCACCCTCGCGCGAACAAGATCGCACACTCCTAGAGATCCTGCTATGAGGTCGCGCGCCTCCTGATTATGTTTTCGGTTCTGACGAAAACGGTGCACGCACGTGGAAGACGTCCAAGACGCATTACAGCAGGCACTCGCAGATCGTTACAAGGTCGAGCGTCCCATCGGTCAAGGCGGGATGGCGACGGTGTATCTCGCGAACGAGCTGAAGCCGCCTCGTGTAGTCGCAATCAAAGTCCTCGATCCGGCTCTCGGGGGGAAAATCGGCCGGGGACGGTTTCTCCGCGAAGTGGAAATCGTCTCACAGCTCACCCACCCGCACGTGGTCCCGATCTTTGTCGCGGGCGAGGCGGACGGGTTGCTCTACTACGTGATGCCCTACATCGCCGGCCATTCGCTGCGGGAGCGACTTACCACACAAATTCGATTGCCGGTCGACCAGGCGCTGCATATCGCACACGACGTCGCCGACGCCCTCGACTATGCACACGGTCAAGGCGTCGTGCACCGCGACATCAAGCCGGAGAACATCTTGCTGACCGGCGGGCACGCACTCGTCGCAGACTTTGGTATCGCCCGGGCCCTCCAGGTACCGACGGTTCAGGGCACGAACATCACGGTCGCCGGTCTGGCAATCGGGACGCCTGGCTACATGAGTCCCGAGCAAGCCATGGGAACAGCGGAGGTTGACTGGCGGAGTGACGTCTACAGCCTTGCCGGCGTGCTGTTCGAGATGTTGACCGGGAAACGGCCTTTCACCGGCCTCAACGTCGACGCCCAAGTCAATGTGTCAACCGGAGACGGCGATGCGATTCCGGACGTGATCGAGCCCGTCATCCGGAGGGCCCTGGCGTGGAATCCGGACGAGCGGTATGCGACAGCGGCCGAGTTTGCCGAGGCGCTGTCGAGTGCCAACCTCTCCCATCCGCACTCGGCCCCTCGAACGACGCCCGTCACGCCACCGCCGACCGACGTCAAATCAGTCGCCGTCCTCCCGTTTGCCAACCTCAGTCCCGACCCGGACAACGAGTATTTCAGCGACGGCATCACAGACGACATCATCAATCAGCTCTCAAAGATCGGCGCGTTGAAAGTCACGTCGCGCACGTCGGCCATGCGGTACAAGAACACCGATAAGGCGCTCCGCGATGTGGGGCGCGAGCTGGGCGTTGCAACAGTCCTCGAGGGAAGCGTCCGCCGGTCGGGGCAGCGCGTGCGGATCTCGTCGCAGCTCATCGACGTGAAGACCGACGCCCATTTGTGGGCTGAGACGTACGACCGCGACTTGACCGACATCTTCGAGATCCAGAGCGACGTTGCCGGCCAGATTGCGAAGGCCCTCGAGGCGACGCTGTCACCCACGACCGAGGCGAGTATCAATCGCAAGCCGACCGACAACCTCGAGGCGTACACTCACTACCTGAAGGGCGTGTTTTTCTCCAACAAGTTCACGCCCGAAGCGAGTGAATTGGCGCTCAAGAACTTCGAGGAAGCCATCGCGCTCGACCCGGACCTCGCAGTTGCCTACAGCGGGCTGGCGAACACCTACTTCGCGATTGCCGCCGGTCAGGGCGAGGGGCGGCTGAGCCCACACGAAGCAATTCAGTTCGCTAAGGAGGCCGCCGAGCGCGCGCTCGCCCTCGACGACACCATTGCGGACGCTCACGCAACCCTCGGCAGTGCGTACGCCTGGTACGACTGGAACTGGGAGGAGGCCGAAAAGGCGTTCAACCGGGCAAACGCCCTTGGGTGTGGCTGCCAAGAGCCTCTCGTCAAATACGCGTTCTACCTCGCGGCTCGCGGTCGCCATCGGGAAGCACTCGCCAACGCGGGAAAAGCCCGCGAACTCGACCCGATTTCGCTGATCGTCAACACACATGTTGCGCTGCAAAACTGGTGGGCGCGTCGCTTTGACGATGCCTTGGATCAGCTCAATCGAACGATAGAGCTCGAGCCACGTTTCCCACCAGCACGTGTGCTACTTGGCTGGCTCTATCTCCACACGAACCGCGTCGAGGACGCGGTCAAGGAATTTGAAACGGTCACGCGGCGGGCTGGGCGAGTGTCCGCGGTCGCGGCGGCGCTCGCATGCGCCTACGCCGCGGCCGGTCGAAGCAAACAGGCTCACACAATTCTCCAAGAGCTGGAGAAGGGGAAGGCGTCACCGGACATCTACGTTTCATCGCGCGACATCGGATTGGTTTACACCTGTCTGGGTGACAAAGAAAAAGCGCTGCAGTGGCTCGTGCGGGCCTTCGAGGAGCGGGCGGCGTGGATGTCTTTCTTGAACGTGGATCCAATTTGGGATTCGTTGCGAGACGAGCCGCAGTTTCAGTCACTCGTCGAGCAGCTTGGGCTGCGAGATCCGGTCACAGCTCCCCAAGCAGCACCGGCCATACCGTCTCCGCAATAGCGTGGTGACCCTCGGCGGTGGGATGTATCCCATCCGCCTGATTGAGCTCCGGGTACCCAGCCACTCCGTCGAGCAGAAACGGAATCCTGCGCACGCCGTTTTGCTCGCTCAGCTCTTCGAAGACCCGACGGAACGCGCCCGTGTATTCCCGACCGAGGTTCGGCGGCGCTTCCATTCCCGCGATGACAATCCGCAGGTCAGGATGACGGGCACGTGATCGATCGATGATTGTCTGGAGATTTGCGCGCAATGCCGACACGTCCTGTCCGCGGAGACCGTCGTTCGCCCCCAGCTCGAGCACTAGGACCGCGAGCGGCAAGCGGAGAAACCAATCGATGCGGCGGACGCCTCCGGCGGACGTGGCGCCGCTCTCCCCCGCGTTCACCACCTCATAATCGAGCCGTGCACTGTCGAGCTTTTGTTGGATGATTGCGGGAAACGCCTGGTCGGGTTCCACACCAAGGCCGGCCGTGAGGCTGGTCCCGAAGAACAACACGACCGGCCGCGCTGCGAGGTCCTCGGGCTCGGCCGCCGGGGATTCCTGAACGCGCGGTGCGTCCGATCCACACCCGATCGTCAACGCCTGCATCACTGCCCACAATAGTATCTTTCGGCCCATGATCATCGTAGCCCGAGACTTGACACAAACATATTCGAGCGGCGGACGCCCGCTCACCGTTCTCAAGAACATCAACTTGGGTGTCGAACCGCAAGGGTTTGTGGCGGTCGTGGGACCGTCGGGCAGCGGAAAAACGACGCTGCTCGGTCTCCTCGCCGGCCTCGACAAGCCAAGCGCCGGACGCGTCGTGCTGGACGGCCAGGATCTGGGAACGTTGAGCGAAGATCAGCGCGCGCAGTTCCGAGCCGAAAAGGTGGGCTTTGTTTTCCAGAACTTCCAGCTCATCCCGACGCTCACGGCGATTGAGAACGTGTTGGTGCCGGTGGAGCTACGCCGCGCGATCGCACGACGTGACGGTCACGACGCCACGGAACGGGCGCGCGACCTGCTCGATCGCGTGGGGCTCGCCGACCGCACACATCACTATCCGGCGCAACTCTCAGGCGGAGAGCAGCAGCGCGTCGCGCTGGCGCGCGCCTTCGCAAACCGCCCGACCATTCTGTTCGCCGACGAACCCACGGGCAACCTCGATGCCGACACGGGTCACACCGTGATCGATCTCATCGTGCAGTTGAACCGCGAAGAACGCACGACCCTGATGCTCGTGACCCATGATACCGAGCTCGCGGCCCGCGCCCACCGAATCATTCGATTGTCCGGCGGCGAGATCGTGTCTGATTCGGCATGAGCGCTCCGTTCACCCTCGTCATGGCGTGGCGCGAGAGCCGAGCAAGCCGTCGCCGTTTGACCCTGTATATGACGTCGATCGCGCTCGGCGTGGCGGCGCTCGTGTCGATCAATTCGTTCCGGATGAACGTGGCGGCCGCCGTCCACGCAGAATCGCGCAAGCTGCTCGGTGCAGACCTCGAACTGCGATCGCGAGAGCCGTTCAACGACTCCGTGGTCGCCATGCTCGATTCGCTCGAGGCGGGCGGCACTCCCATCTCGTATCTCACGTCATTCAGCTCCATGGCGCTCGCCACGGCAAGCGGACGGACGCGTTTTGTCGATATCCGAGCTATCAGCGGTGAGTTTCCGTATTACGGACGGATCGAGACCGACCCGGAGGGTCGCTGGTCGTTGCTCCAGGACGACCGATTCGCACTCGTCGATCCGGCGTTGCTCGTCCAGTTGGACGCGCACATTGGCGACACGCTCGCGATTGGTGAAAGCGCGTTCGTCATCCTAGGCGTGCTCGGCAGGATTCCGGGCGATGTAGGCCTGCAGTCGGCGTTTGGCCCGCGGATCTACATCCCGCGCTCATATGTCGACGAAACTGGCCTGATTCGATTCGGGAGCCGCGTGGCGTACCGGGCGTACCTCGACCTGAGCCGCGGGGGAACCGAGGGTCCAACCGCAGCCGAACCGTTTATCGAGGCGCAGCGCGCGCTGCTGACCGAGCACGGCGTGCGGTGGGACACGGTGACGGAGCGGGAAGAAGACTTTGCGGAAGCGCTCGATGTGATGACGCGATTCCTCGGGTTGGTCGGCCTGGTGGCGCTCCTCCTCGGCGGGATTGGGGTTGCGAGCGCCGTGCATGTCTTCATCAAGAACAAACTCGAAACCGTCGCCGTCCTCCGATGTCTTGGAGCAACGCAGCGAATCGTGTTCTTCGTGTATCTCCTCCAGGCAGCCGTCATGGGATTGATCGGGTCCCTGATGGGCACCGTGCTTGGCATCGTGGTGCAGTTAAAGTTGCCTGCACTGCTCGGCGGGTTTCTTCCTCTCGAAGTCGCGGCGACCATCCACTGGCCGACAGTTGTAACCGCGTTGGCCGTTGGCGTGTGGGTCGCTGTCGGCTTCGCGTTGTTGCCATTGCTCGAGGTTCGGGCCATCTCTCCGCTGCAGGCCCTGCGACGCGAGTTCGAGGCCTCCGGCCCCCGCCTTCGATCGCGATACGTCGCCATCGTCCTGCTTCTCGTGAGCGTTGTCGTCCTCGCGGTGTGGCAAGCACCCAATTGGCAATTGGGACTCGCGTTTGCCGGCGCCCTTGCAGTGGGGACTTCGTTTCTTTGGCTCACGGCGTGGGGACTCGTCCGCATCACACGTCGGGTCTTCCCGCAGCGGGCTCGGTACGTGATACGCCAGGGCGTCGCAAATCTCTTTCGGCCGCATAACCAGACGGTGGCGGTGATCCTAGCCGTGGGCGCCGGCGTGTTTCTGATCGCAACGCTCTACATTGTCCAGCGCAACCTGTTGGATCAGATCGTTCTCGACAACACGCCACTGCGAGCAAACCTCGTGATCTTTGACGTCCAGCAAGATCAGCAGAGCGGCGTGGAACAACTGGTCAGCGATCGAGGCCTCCCCGTTCTCAGTGTCACGCCGCTCGTTCCCGCCAGACTCGCCCGGCTGAACGGCGTGCTGACGGACGAGCTCTTGCGCGACACCTCGAACACGTCGAGAAGCCGTTGGCCCCTCACCCGAGAATACCGGCACACCTACCGTGATACGCTCGTATCGAGCGAAGAGGTAGTGGCGGGTACGTGGTGGACCGAGGCTCCGTCCGATTCGTTGGGCGCCCCAGCGTCTGCTGTTGCCCGCATCTCGGTCGAGGAGGACCTGGCGGACGAGCTCGATGTCGGAGTCGGCGACCGAATCACCTGGGACGTCCAGGGCGTGCAGATCGAGACCGAAATTACGAGCCTCCGCCAAGTGGACTGGGCACGGCTCGAGACGAATTTCTTCGTGGTCTTCGAACCTGGCGTCTTGGATGGTGCGCCCCAGACGGTCGTCGTCTTGACGCGGGCCGCCCGTCCTCTCGAGCGCGCAGAGGTGCAGCGCGACCTCGTGCGGGCGTTCCCCAACGTTTCAGCCGTTGACCTCACCGTCGTTCAGGAAACGATCGACACGATCATCGACAGCGTTTCCGTTGCGATTCGGTTCATGGCGTTCTTCAGCATCGCGTGTGGGCTCATCGTGCTGGTTGGCTCGATTGCCACCTCTCGGTTTCAGCGCGCCAAGGAAAGCGTCCTTCTCAAGACACTCGGTGCGCGCGCGCGCCAGATTTCGGAAATCATGCTGACGGAGTACGTCGTGCTCGGGACCCTGGCCGGCCTGACGGGGATCGCTCTCGCTACAGTCGCTGGCTGGGGGCTCGTGACGTTCCTGTTCGAAATGGACTTCCGGGTGCCCGGCTGGAGGCTGGCCATGATTGGGGTTGGCACCGCAGGCGTCACGGTTTTGGTGGGATTGCTGAACAGTCGGCAGCTCGTTCGCCGAGCGCCGCTTGCCGTGCTCCGTGAAATGGGTGAGTGATCTACGGCCAGATCTTGTCGCTATCGGGCGTCCATTCTCCCAAACCACCGAGCGAACGCCACTCGTCGTCATCCGTCCGCCGCGCGCCCGGTTCTTCGATGTGGCTCTCTGGCCCGACCGTGGTCCGATGTCGCTTCGAGAGCCCTGACCACCCACACACATAGCACCACCGCCGCTCGAGACGCGTGGCGCGCCACAGCCGGTTCGCTACCAATGGCAGGGTGGACTCGCCGCAGTGGGGGCAGGTGGACCGACAGGGAACGAGGAGCCATGCCGCAGCGGCGACGACAACGACCTGAAGGACGACCGCTCCAAACAACGTGAACACCACTATGGTTGACAGGTCCATCCTCACCCCGTCGTGGATCAGGTCAGTCGGATCGCTCCGCTATCATCCCGCCCGCTGCTCGTCGCGCCTGATCTCCACGACGGCTTCGTAGACACGGCTCGCCAGGTCGCGCTCCTCCCGCAGAGCCTTGATGAGGGCCTCGGCCTCTTTCGTTTGGAAGGTCAATTGACCTGCCTTTTCGATGACGAGATCGACGAGCGCTTTCTGGCTCTGCAACGTTTCGAGGCTCGATCGAACATCCGACAGTAACCCCTCGAGTTGCGCCATGCGTTGCTCGGCATGGTCGATTTCCGAGCGCCGGCGGTCTACGGATGCCGCGAGAGCGTCCACGTGCTCGGCTCGTGCAAGTACGTCGCTGAGCACCTCGCGGGTTTGCTCGACTTCCGTGCGGGCTTTTTCGATGGCCCGAACTTCGGTAAGCGTCTGCTCCACGGTCTCGAAGATACCGGTCAACTCCGCACGCACCGCATCGACGCTCTTTTGCCGCTCGGCCATGCCCTGGATACTCTGCTCGAGGTTTCGCTCTGACTGCTGAAGCTCCATCAGTTTCTCTTCGAACTGCGTCATCCGCTTCTCGGCAAACCGGAGGTTGCCGACGCGGCTTTCGACCTGTTCGGCGAGCTTGGCCACATTCGCGGCTTGCTGATTCGCCGCAACGATGGCGTCAGAGACCTTGCGGCCCTGGTCATCCAACTGGCGGATCGAGTCCGCCACGTCTTGCCGCAGCGTCGACGCGCGATCCAATTCTCCGATTGTCCGATCGAGCGTTTGCTCTCGTTCTTCGAGCTGGCTGCTGATTCGATCGAGTCGTTCGGAAAGCGCATCCGCCTCGGCGGCCCGCACTTCCGCGTCCCCGATCCCCGCCTTGATCGCATCGGTGCGCTCCGCGAGCAGGCGAACGTCGTCTGTCACGGTAACCAGCCGCTTTTCCAGTCCGCCCACATCCGCCGTGCGGCTGAGCAGGCTGTGGACCTGGGTATCCGTATCGTCGAGCCGCTCTTTGAGTCCTTGTGACCGGGCCTCGAGATCCACCATCATGGTCCGCCGCTCCTCGATCGCCTTCATCCGGTCGTTCAGCGCCGTACTCATGGAACCGAGCTGCCCCAGCCGCACCTCGAGCTGGGACATGAAGTTCTGCCGCTCCTCGAGTTCTTTCGACAACGTGCCAAATCGCTCGACAGTGGTCCGGAGCCGATCGACTTCGTCGGCGGTCTGGCTCAGCGAGGCTGTCCTCCGATCGATGTCCTTGATCTTCGCGTCGGTGTTCGCAATCCACTTTCTCGTTTCTGTTTGCGCGACATGGCTGCGCTCCAGTTCAGCGCGTCCGGCGTTCAACTGCTCGGTCGCCTCTTTAATGTGGTCGCTCAGGGACCGCATCGTCGCGACCTGCTCGGCAATCTCGTTCAACGCTGGCTGCGCAGCCTGCAGCTCATCAACGCGCTCCTTGATCGAGCCAACGTCACCGGTCACCCGCTCGAGCGTCCCCTGTACGGCCCGCACCCGCTCGCCGTGTTCCTCAACCCGACCAACATCCGCGCTGATGGTCGTGAGCCGCGCCATCAGCTCGTCGGCACGCGACTGCGCCTCGACGAGAGCCCGGCTGGACCCTTCCAACTCGTGCAGGCGCTGCTCGAACGTCGACAGAGTGTTCCGAATGGCGGTCACTTCTTCGTTCACCGACGTCAAACCGCGCTTTTCGAGCGCGAACCTGTCCAACTCTGCCCGGACACCGTCGCGGAGCGAACCAAGCCGTTGCTCGAGTGCGACGCCGTCCTTTTCAACCGCCGCCTGCCCCACCTTCAACTCGCTGATTCGCGCTTCGGCTTTCTGATAAATCTGCTCGATACTGGTCAGGTTCTTTTGCGTCTTCTTAATCTGCTTGCTGTCTTGTTGCACTTTTTTCAGGCGATTCTCGAACTCCCACACGAAATCGTCGAGGCGCGCAGCCTGTGCAGCAGCCCGGTCGACCACTTCGCGCTGCTGCTCGAGCGCGCCCACTTTCTGGATCACATGATCCGCCAGCGAGTTGAGCGACCCGACATGCTGCTCCGTCCGCGTCGCGACCTCTCGAAGCTTGGACAACTCCGCCAGCGTCACTTCCATCTTTGCCAGCTGCTGGGACGCCGCGTCCACCTGGTCCTTGATCCGACCGGATTGCGCCGTCGCGGAACGAAACTCGTTCAACGCCTCCTCTTGGGCGCGCTTGAACCCGTCCTCCGATTCGCGGACTGCGTGCACATCCTCTTTCAGCGTGACGAATTCGTTGCGTAAGCCGTCGAGCCTGGCCGACAACTCGACGACCGGTCCGGACGGGCCGCCAATCTCACTGACCTCGCTTCTGAATTCCTGCGCCTGCTGGAGCGATCGTCGGATTTCGGGAATGGCCTCCTGAATCTCGTTGACATTGTCGCCGATCTCCGCAATGCGATCCTCGGTCGCTTGGTGCCGACGCGTGAATTGCTCCACGCGATCGCCCAAACTGCTGGCCTGCTGGACCCCTTCCGCAATTTGGGCCATGCGCTTGTCGGCTTCGTCCAATCGGCGGAACAGCTGCTCTTGGTTTCCGGCCAAATCTCCTTCGAGTTGTTTGGCGAGATCGTCAACGAAGGCGCGGAGTTTGCCCAGTTTTCCGTCGGCACTGGCCATGGACTCGAGTTCCCCGCGAAGATCCTGCGCCCCATGAAAAGCTGCGTTCAACTCGGACACCGAACCCCTTGCGTTGGCAACGCTCCGCAGGAGCTCTTGCGCCCGTTCTTCGGCGGCCTCGTGGGCAGCTTCCACGCTCTTCATGCGATTCTGGATCTCACCGGCTTGTTGCGCGAGCTTGCCAAGACCATCCGAACGACGTTCCACTTCGCCCAGCCGATCGCCAAGGCTCGAGAGCTTCTCTTCGAATCCCGTGACGACCTCTGCCGCTTGCGACAGCCGGTCCAGCACGGCTTCGAGCTCAGACTTTTCCTGGTGGGTTTCCTGCAGGAGTTGACGAAGCGCGTCGGGCAACTCCTCGACGGTGAGCGTCCTCTGCTTGTTGAACAATGCGGCCATGTCTGTCCATCCTAACGGGGTACGAAGCGCGGTCGGTAAACTTCCACCCAAAGCACGGTAACGTCAACTAGCCGTTCCACCCTCCGTCGCGAGGGGTAACGCGCGCCTCGTGCGTCGGGGTAAGACCTGGCGCCGGACCC
>JBFHWR010000100.1:0-11754 GCA_041599395.1 Gemmatimonadales bacterium
CTTGCCGCAGCGCTCGCCCATCTGATAGCTATGAAAAACCCCGACCCTGTCTACATCTGCAGCGACCACGAACCGGCGCTCAAGTCTGAAGTCGTTGCGTGGCTCGCCGATCGCTTGGGTATCCCGGCCGTCCGAGGAACAGCCGCTCCGACGGTGAGAGGGAACAAGCGCTGCAGCAGCGCCCTGCTTCGGGGGACAGGGTTCACATTTCGCTACCCCACGTATCGTGAGGGCTACGCTGCGCTCCTCTCGACGGCCGAGACGAGTCCGTAGTTGCGGAACGTGACGGATCATTTGGCAAGCCGTGGGGATACTACGTCGAGCCGCGTCAGGCGCATCGTTCACCATGTTCGGAATCCGCAGAGGGAAGTCGCTATGTGCAAAACCCGCCGTGTCCAACGCGTTGGCGCCGTTACCATCACCTTGCTAATGAGCGCAGCGTCCGCGCACGCGCAATTCCCACCGGATTCATTGGTGAATCTCAAGTTTTTTCCGAGCGACATCGATACACGCGAGCTGATCAACAACATGCGCGGCTTTGCCTTCGCACTTGGTGTCCGCTGCCAGTATTGTCACGTGGGCGAAGAGGGCATGCCGCTCGCTGAGTTCGATTTTCCGAGCGACGAGAAACCGACCAAGCGAACCACGCGTGAGATGCTCAAGATGGTTCAGGAGATCAACGCCACGCACCTGGCGGATCTACCCGAACGCCGAGAACCAAACGTGGCCGTCGAATGCGTGACGTGTCACCGGGGCCAAGCCCGGCCAATCATGATCCAACAGGTTCTCTCGCAGACGACGATGGAGCACGGACTCGATTCTGCAAAAGCTGCTTACCGCGGGTTACGGGAGCAGTTTTATGGCTCTGACTCCTATGATTTTTCTGAGTCGGGTCTGACGCGCATAGCACGATCGCTGCTGGAGCAACGCCAGCTAGACCAGGCACTAGGCCTGCTCCAACTCAATGAAGAATTCCACCCAACGTCTGCTAACCTTCAATACATGATCGGTGAAGCGTTCGCCGCACGCGGTGACACCACGGAGGCCATCGCACGGATGGAACGAGCCATCGAGCGGGATCCTGCTTTTGCCTGGGCAAAACAGCGACTCGAACAGCTCAAGCAGCCGTGAAGACGCGGCGATCCCGCACTCGCGTGGCGTTCGCCAGCGAATATCTTTGAGTGAGGTCCGGACCACGAGCTTTCTTGAATAACGAACTAGTCTCACACGAGGTTCATCCATGAAATTGGCGCTTACTTGCACAGTGGTTGCGCTCTGTACCGTTTCGCTGTCTACGCTGGAAGGGCAGACCTATCGCACGCACGGCTCTTCGTCTCTTCCATTGAGCGGGTTTGGAGCAGCCGTTGCGATTGCGGACGACGAGATCATCGTGGGTCGTCCAGGTGAGCTGTCTTTCTTCCCCATGCCGGCGTCCGCCGCTGGCGCGGTCTACACATTCCGCCAGCAAGCCGACGGCCGATGGGCGCAGCACAACACGCTCAGTGGTTCCGGCGTCGTGATCGGCGATGGGTTTGGCGAGGCGCTTGCTACCGACGAGGGTGTCTTGGTCGTTGGCGCTCCAAAACAAAACCAGGCGCGCGGCGCTGTGTACGTCTTTGAGCGCGCAAGCGACACCCGCTGCGGCGCCTCTGCTCGTCCATGCTGGCGCGAGACCAGCCGCCTTGCTCTCATGGATGGAGCCAGCGGTGACAGCCTCGGGTTTGCCCTGGCTATCGACAACGGAACGCTCTTCGTCGGCTCGCCTGGCGCTGACGGCAGCCGCGGTGCGGTCGAGGTTTTTCAACGCACGGCGAGCGGCTCGTGGGACCACACGACAACCCTGGCGCTGGACGGCGCCGAAACCGGCAATCGATTCGGGGCAGCGCTGTCACTGGAGCCGGGATGGGCGATCATCGGCGCACCTGGTCCTCACCCGGCTATATCGATGCTCGGCGGTCAACCACAGTTCCAATCGGGGGCAGCACTTGTCTTCCGCCGGGCTGAAGACGGCTGGACCCAGGAGGCGGAACTCCAGGCCACAGCCGACGGACTGCTCACATTTGGCTCCGTCGTGAAGCTGAATGGGACGGACGCCTTCGTTTCGGCACCCATCACCGGCGGTGCGGCCGGCGCCGTATTCCACTTTAGTAGAGACGGGGCAGGAGCGTGGTCTCAGCAAGCCGTCGTGAAACCCACCCAACCGCAGCCAGGCACATTATTCGGCAGCGCCGTTGCCATGGCGGGAAACGACCTCGTCGTAGGCGCCCCAGTGAGAGGCGGGCTCAAGGGCACGGTGTACGTCTTTCGGTTTGACCCCGGCACGCAAGGATGGGCCCAGACACAGCAGCTCTCGACCAAGAGCGTCGGGTTGGCGTCGTTTTTTGGTTCCGCCATCGCAACGACGAGCGATTTTGCCGTTCTTGGCGCGCCGGCGGCTGACTTCTTCGAAGGCACAGGGTATCTGTATGCGCGGGACGCATCCAGCGGCCGATGGAACGAGGGCGGTGTCATCGTCAGCCTCGACGCCGGCCTCGAGCCGGTGCTCGGAACACAACGGGATTGCGACGACGGAACGGCCAGCATCTTCCCCTGTTCTGAGGTGGATCTCGTCTCGTTCCTTCCAACCCGATCGCTTGGCGCAAACCGTGGAATCATGGTGAGCGACGTGTGGGGTTGGACAGACCCTACCTCTCGCAAGGAATACGCAATCGTCGGGCGCTTCGACGGAACGGCGTTCGTCGACGTGTCTGACCCGGCACGACCCGTCTACCTGGGCGAGCTTCCCCTGACCAACGGCGCGCTGCCCAACTTGTGGCGGGACATAAAGGTGTATGAAAACCACGCCTTCATCGTTTCGGACGGCGCCGGGACGCACGGCGTACAGGTCTTTGATCTCACGCAGCTTCGCAACGTAACCAGCCCACCCGTCACCTTTAGCGAGACCGCCCGGTACGATGGCATTCACAGCGCCCACAACATCGTGATCAATGAAGAAAGCGGCTTTGCGTACGCCGTCGGAAGCAGCATGGGCGGCGAAACGTGCGGTGGGGGCCTCCACATGATCGACATCCGGGACCCCACCAACCCCACATTTGCCGGATGCTTTGCGGACGGCTCGACCGGAAACGCCGGTACAGGCTACAGTCACGACGCGCAGTGCGTGATCTATCGCGGGCCGGACGAGGAACACCGGGGTAAGGAAATTTGCTTTGGTGCAAATGAAACCGCGTTGAGCATCGCAGACGTGAGTGACAAGACGAGCCCAATCGCTGTCTCCCGGGCGTCATATCCCAACGTGGGGTACGCCCACCAAGGGTGGCTTTCCGAGGATCAGCGATTCTTCTTCTTGAACGACGAGCTGGATGAGATTGCCGGAACCGTCTCCAAGACCCGCACCCTGGTGTGGGACGTCGAAGATCTCGACGACCCGGTGCTGCTCGACGAATACTTTGCACCCGTCGAGGCAAGTGATCACAACCTCTATGTGCGCGGCAAGTACATGTACCAATCGAATTACGTGAGCGGCCTGCGCGTGATCGACGTCGGCGATCCGTCGAATCTGCGGGAGGTGGCGTTTTTCGACACCGTTCCGTTTGGGGAAGACGTCCCGGGTTTTGCGGGCTCATGGAGCAATTACCCGTTCTTCGAGAGCGGCAACATTGTCGTCACCAGTATGAAGGAAGGCCTCTTTGTGCTGCGCCATCGGGAGATGAGACCCATCCCCTAATGCTCCAGACGGTGCTCCGCGATGAGGTTGCGATCGTCACCCTCGAGCACGGCAAAGCAAACGCGTTGGACCTGGAGCTTTGCCGGGAGCTTGCGCACCAGGTGACCCACGCGACGTCCGCTGCCAAGGCGGCCGTCATCACAGGTCGCGGGTCCATTTTTTCTGCGGGTGTGGACTTGTTGCGTGTATTGGACGAGGGGCCCGACTACGTGACCGAGTTCCTGTCCGCGCTGAGCACGCTGTGCGAGACCGTCGTTGGATTCCCCAAGCCCCTCGTGGCCGCGATAAACGGGCACGCCATAGCTGGCGGCTGCGTACTTGCGTGCATGGCCGACCGGCGAATCATGGCTCAGGGGACCGGACGTGTCGGCGTGCCGGAGCTGCTGGTCGGTGTACCGTTCCCCGCCGCGCCGCTGGCCGTGCTGCAGTCCGCCATCCCCATACAGTTCGTGACGGAAGTGATTTACGGTTGTGACACGTACGACCCGCCGGCAGCCCTCGCCCGCGGGCTCATCGACGAGATCACCGAGCCGGACAGCTTGCTCGACCATGCGGTGGCGACCGCGTCAAAGCTGTCCGGCGTGTCACCCGAGGCCTTCCGTCTCACCAAGGCGCACCTGCGCCGCTCGGTGCTCCACCAAATCCGATCGCCCGCGAACGACATCGAAGCGGACGTGCGGCGTTTCTGGGCGTCGCCGCAGGCAAAGATCCTGATCCGAGACTACGTCAACAAGACGTTCAAGAAGGTGTCTACGTGATGTGCCTGTGACCGTCCAGACTATCCCCGGACATCAGTTCGTTGCGCAATCCACTCAGCGATGGTATCGAGAAAACTCGCAACAAACTCCTTCTTCAACCCAGCGTATTCCTGTGGACTGCCGGTCTTGGCTTCGAGAAACAGGTGATTGGCTTTGGGAAGCACCCGGATGGTGACGTCCGCGTTCTGTGCGGCTCCGAGCGCTGCAGCCATTGGCTCGGTGTTCACCGACGGCGGTACCTGCAGATCCAGTTCCCCAAAGAGCGCCAGCACTGGAACGCGCACTCGCTCGAGTGCCGTCACCGGATCATAGTCGAGGAAATCACGAAACCATGGAGTCCTGATCATCCGCACCTGCGCCTTGACCTGTGTGTCGAGGAACACGTCCATGTCTCTGATCGCAGACCGTTCCTCCTCGGTCATCAACCCGACCGCGTGCGACGCCTGCTCGCGTAAGTAGTCTTCCAGCTCTTTCCAACCCGAGTCTGAGCGTACCACCTCAAACGAGCGCCGTTGGGCCGCTTTCTGGGTGCGGATCTCCGTTTCGCTTGCGCCGTTTGCACGGGCGATCAACTCACCTTGTGCGTAGAGAATCTGCTCGCCCGTAACCGCCGTGCCGGCAAGCAGCACGATGAAGGCTACGCGGTCCGACCGGCTGGCCACCAAGGGTGCAATGATCGCACCCTCACTGTGGCCAATCAGACCAATTGCGTTGGGCGCGATATCGGTTCGTTGTTCGAGAAACGAGACGGCCGCAGACACGTCCTGAGCGAAGTCGTCACTGGTCGCCAGCATCACATCGCCGGTTGATCCACCTACACCCCTGTCATCGTAGCGAAGAACGGCGATCCCCCGCCGAGTCAGGTGATCCGCGATGATGCGAAAGGGCTTGAAGCCAAAGAGTTCCTCATCCCGATTCTGTGGCCCGCTTCCCGAGATCATGACGACAGCCGGGTGCGGGCCTCGCGTTGGGGGAACGGTCAAGGTTCCAGCAAGGGTGATGTCGCCATGGTCGAAACTCACCTCATGTTCCGCATACGGCACCGGCTCCGGTGCGACGTCCAGTGCGGGCGCACTGTCCGCCCGCGTCAGCGTGAACGTTCCCACGAATCCTGCTTGACTGAATTCGCCGGCGATGGTGTCGTCATCATGCTCACCATCGAACACGGCTAAGCCCGGCCCCGCCGGAAGCTCCAGATGCACCCTGGGCGTGTCGTAGCGAACGTTGGTGAGCGGTATCCCCATCGCCCCCTGCTGGGGGATATCGATCTTTGCCTTCAGGCTGCCGTCCGACGTTTCGAACTCGACGGCAATCGTCAGCACCTGCCCGGCGACTTCCAACGACCCCTCCCAGCGCCCATCCAACTCCTGCTGCGCGGCGTGCGACAGTACTGGCGCCAAGGTCAAGCCTCCGAGCGCAACAAGTGAGGCGAATTTCATTGTCTTGATCTCCTGGCTCATTCCGGTTCCGTCACGACTGCCGTCCCAAACACCAGGATTTCAGATGCGGCCCCCATGATGTATGAGGTGGTAAATCGTACATCGATGATGGCGTTCGCGCCCAAATCCGACGCATCCTGGACCATGCGGTCTTTTGCCTGCTCTCGCGCTTCCGCCATCATCTTCGTGTATTCTTCGATCTCGCCGCCCACGATATTCTTGAAAACCGCCAGGATATCCCTCCCCAGGTGACGGGCGCGAATGGTGTTGCCTCGCACGAGGCCAAGCGTCTTGACGATCCGCTGGCCCGCAATGTTTCCGGAGCTCACGATAATCATCGGATTACATCCTTATACGGGTCGGTTCTCCGAACAAACAGTTTTTCTCGCACCACGGAAACGAAGAGGATGACGCCGCCGACCACCAATGCCAGCGTTCCGGCTTTGATGAACCAAGGAACGGTCGTGTCAGCCATCATGTCGCTGATCGCCGTCCAGATGCCGTATGACACCAGCACGACTGCCCCAATTGACGTGAGGATCCATCCAATGCTGCGCTCAAATCGCCGGTACACCGTGTTCATATAGCCCTCCCAGACTTCGTCCGGTGGATTGCGGAGTGTCACAGACCTCATTGCCTTTCTCACCTGCGAGAGTCGCCGCCACTCGGCTCGCAACGCTGCGTCGGATGCCAGCAAGACGTCAAACTCACGCCGCTGGTCGTCGTCCAACTCTCCGTCCAAGGCACACATCATCAGGCGTCGGCCGCGGTCCAGCCTTCCGCCGCTCCGTGTCATGACAACTTTCCCTCCACCATCGCCGCCAGCGAGCGGCGCGCGTTGTAGAGCCGAGACATCACCGTTCCAGTTGGGATGCCGAGCAAGTCGGCGATTTCCCGGTACGTCAATTCCTCGAATTCTCGCAGTACCAGCACTTCACGCTCGTGTGTCGCAAGCTGGTCAATGGCTCTTTCGAGCTCAGCCCTGAGTTCGGCTCGCTCGGTGTGCTCCGCCGGATTCGGGTTCTCGACCGCCAACCAATCGGAGGCGGCGGCCAGCTTGTGGCGCCGAGTCTGGCGGTCCCGCAAGAAATTGAAGCACAACCGCCGCACAATCTGGTACAGCCATGGGTAGAACGGGCGGTTGGAATCAACTGACCGCACTGCTCTGAACGCCCGCACAAACGCTTCCTGCGACATGTCCAAAGCGTCGTCATGGGAGCCGACGAGGCCTAGCGCGGCAAAATACAGCCGTTGCATATGCTGGGTCACCAACTCGCCGAACGCCTGTGAGTCGCCCGCCTGTGCCCGTTGCACGAGCTGACGTTCTGTTTCGCGTGCCTCATTGCCCAAACCGATCTCCAGGCTGTGGCCGGTCTCCCACCGACAGTCCCTCAAAACAAGTTACCCGCGAGCGTGGGTTTTATTCACGCTTCGCGGGTAATCTCGTGGCGACATCCGACGGCTTATCGAGTCACACAGGCTTCAGATCCTCCGCCTCGGCGAGGTCGGAGACTTCCAGACGTTGAACGCGGTTTTCGAGATCCGCGAGATGCTCCTCCATCTGGCTCATCTGGCGCTTCAAGGCCGCCGGCGGTAGCCGATCCACCGCGCGTCGCAGCTTATCCTCCATGCTATCCGTGAGCTCGCGCATCCGACCGCGCTCTCGCTGCTCCACAGTCTCGATCAGCGCCTCTCCCTCGTGCCGCTTCAATTCACCCCGTTTGACCAGTTCGTCGATCTCCTCTTTCATCTTATCGTAGAGACCAACGCCCGCGTAAACGGCCAGCTTGATGGCGTTCTTCATGCTCATCCTCCCGGTTACGGGCTTCGGGCCATACTGAAAAACTGTTGCGGGCAAGCTAACGGGAACATGAATTTGGCATGAGACGGGCTGGAGGTGGGTGGTGGCTGACCGGTATCGGCCTTCGTATCTTGGGCGGCGTGTCCCCCTCGATTCGGTGACGTGGCGATCTACCAAACCGATCTGGCATACATCCACCACGTAGGCTTCAGCGACGGTGCTCGTATAATCGCGCCGTGGCTCGCCGACCAACTCCAAACCCGCAGGATCAGGCGCGGCCTAGTGGTGGATCTCGGCTGCGGCAGCGGAGTCTTGGCCGCCGAGCTCGTGCGCCGACGGTACGACGTACTCGGCGTGGATGTGTCGCCTGCGATGATCGCGCTTGCCCGTCGAACGGCGCCAGGGGCCCGCTTCCTAACCGGTTCGCTATTCCACACACCACTCCCGTCGTGTCATGCGGTCACAGCGCTCGGCGAGGCGGTCAACTACGCCACAGGTGGTAGTGGCCTGAGGCGACTTTTGCAACGCGTGTTTCGTGCGCTCGAGCCGGGCGGGATACTGGTGTTCGATTTCGTGCAAGGACCCGTGACGTCGCAACTCGCACCCACGCAGCGTCACCTGCAAGGGCCCGATTGGGCCGTCCTCATTGAAACAAACAAGCGATCCACATTTGGTCTCCAACGCCGTATCACGCTGTTCCGCAAGGTGGGTCGCGGTTTCCGTCGGAGCGAAGAAGCTCACGAGCTGCGGCTCTACGATCGACTGCGCGTAGTCAAGACGCTCCGCGAAATAGGGTTTCGGGTGCGAACGCTACGTACGCTCGGCGCGGCAGAGCTACTGCCGTCGCGGGTTGGCATCCTCGCCCGCAAGCCCGCCTGATCGGAACCTGAACCGCAAAGAGAAGGGCGATTTCCCATTGTCAGCCTCGTAAGTACCTTGGAGCCGTATGTTCCCTCATCCTGCAGGTTCACACCCCCATCAAGGGAGACCATCATGTCCCGAGCCCAAGCGCGCCACATCCTCGTTCTCACGGAGTCGGCCTGCGACGCGTTGAAAGCCGAGCTAGACGCGGGCGGTGACTTCGCCGCCTTAGCCCGAGAACACTCGAAGTGTCCTTCCGGAATGCAGGGGGGTGACCTCGGTGAGTTCGGTCGTGGCCAGATGGTCAAGGAATTCGACGACATCGTCTTCAATGGTGAGGTCGGGAAGGTGCACGGTCCGGTCAAGACGCAGTTTGGATATCACCTCATCGAGATCACACGCCGCGCCGACTGACGCCTTGCCTGGCGACGACCTCTCAGCAGACGAAGCACGTTGCATTGCGCTTGCTGCGCAGGGATTCAACCGCCCGCGACCCACCGGTCGCGTTGAGACACGTCATATACGGGCGACGATTCGGCGGCTTGGCTTACTCCAGCTCGACTACGTCAATGTCCTCGTGCCGGCGCACTACCAAGTCCTCTTCGCACGGCTCGGCGGGTACAATAGATCACTGCTGGACAAACTCGTGTACCAAAGGCGCGAGTTCACCGAGCAGTGGGCGCACGAGGCATCCGTTGTGCCTGTGGAGCACTGGCCGTTCTTGGAACACCGGAGGGCACGTCACCGAGTCCGTCCCTGGGGGTTCGAACAGTTTCTGAAAAAGCATGCCACCTATGTGGATGGGGTGCTGCAAGAGATACGAGCCCGGGGAGCCCTGAGTCCGGATGACCTGCCGGAACCGGAAGGCCGGGCTCGACGCATCAGCGACAAATGGGGATGGGGTCTCGCCGTCCGAAAGCAGGTCCTGGAAGCCCACTTTGGATTTGGACGCCTGGCGGTCGCGTCGCGCCGCCCGAACTTCGCGCGGGTCTACGACCTTGCCGAGCGCGTCATACCCGAAGAACATCGTTCGCGGTCGTTGCACCCCAGTGAGGCGAAGCGGGAATTGCTCCGCCTCGCGGCTCGCGCGCACGGGCTGGGCACCGCTGCGGACCTCGCGGACTACTATAGAATGCCTGTGCGAGAGGCCCGTCCTCGTATCACGGAGCTGGTGGAAGCCGGGGCGTTGAGGGAGGTGCGCGTACACGGGTGGCGGGAACCGGCGTACCTCGATCCGCGCGCAACCCGGCCCGCCGAAGTGAATGGGACCGCGTTGTTGTCGCCGTTCGACCCGCTGATATGGTACCGTCCTCGCGTTGCGCGGCTGTTCGGGTTCGACTATCGGATCGAGATCTTCGTCCCCAGCGAGCAACGCAAATGGGGGTATTACGTCCTCCCGTTTCTCTTTGCCGGGCGGCTGGTAGGTCGGGTCGATCTCAAAGCAGATCGAAAGAACTCCGTTCTCCTCGTCCTTGCCTCGTATCGTGAACAAAAGGCTCCGTCCGACGCTGCCGCCGACGCTTTGGCAATGGAACTTCATTTGATGGCGCGATGGCTGGACTTGAGCACGGTTGCAGTGAAAGGGCGCGGGAACCTGGCGCGTCGTCTTGGTACGGCAGTCCGGCGCACAGGCTAGGTCGGAGCTGAGACAACCGGACAGCTCCCGCGCATTTGACACTTCCCCGCGAAGCCTTCACCTTCCAGCTAATCGCATCCTCGGATGAACACACGACATGCGTTGCCGTAGCGGTCTCAGGCGTACATGGGAGGTAGGAATGAACAGCAACCGGTTGCGCAGCTTCCTCGTGGGAACGCTTCTAGCAGTCGCAGCCGCCTGCGGCGGCGGTGACGCACAAGTGGAAGAACTCGCGGCAGCCTGTGCGTCCACCAGTAACATGGGTACAGAGATCTGCAATTGCGTGGCAGCTAAAGCCAAAGCGGAACTTTCTGACGACGCGTTTGCAATGCTTCTCGCAATGGTCAACGACGAGGAGGACGTGGTCGCAGACCTTCGCGAGAGGCTCACCGTAGAGGACGCCATGGAGGCGGGTATGTTCATGACGAACGCGCCTGCAAGCTGCGCTGCGGAGGCGAACAGCAACTAGCTGTCCCGCAGTGCGGCCTCCCACGGTATCCATTGCCTTGCCGTGCCGCAACGCCGCGGCAACGTTGGACGAAGCACTCGACTCGTTGGTTGCCCAGAGCTGCAGCGACTTCGAGATCGTCGCTGTGGACGACGGATCGACCGACCGGACAGCTGCTATCCTGGCAGAGTGGGTCTCACGAGACGACCGAATCAAAGCGATCACCGTTCCGCCTTCCGGGATCGTCTCTGCCCTGCAAACAGCCGCGGAAACCGCCATAGGGCGGCTGCTTGCCCGCATGGATGCGGACGACGTGGCGGCGCGCGACCGGCTGGAACGGCAGGTCGCATTCTTGGACCACCACCCCAACCTCGCGGCGTGCGGCACCGGTGTCCGATACATCCCGCCGCATCGCGTCCGAGATGGCGCGCGGCGTTACGAAGAGTGGATCAACAGCGTCGTTACGCCTGAAGAAATCGAGCGCGACCTGTATGTCGAGTGCCCGATCCCGCACCCGACCCTCCTGATCAGACGCGAGGCGTTTGACGAGGTTGGAGGCTATCGCCATACGGAGTGGCCGGAAGACTACGACCTCATCCTGCGACTGTCACAAGCCGGTCACCGGCTCGGCAAGCTGCCAGACGTGCTGCTGCAATGGCGAGAAGGGCCGGACCGGCTCTCGCGTACCGATGTACGGTATGGACATGACGCGTTCCGCCGCTGCAAGGTTCATTACTTGAGCCACCGTATACGCGATCGGCCGGTGGTGATCTGGGGCGCCGGCCCCGTGGGCAAGGCATTTGCTCTCGCCCTTAAGCGGAAGGACCATGTGATCTCAGCCTTCGTAGACGTCGACCCACGAAAAATCGGCCAGGAGATTCACGGTACCCCTGTCTCACCTGCGTGTGACGCCCTACAGTTGCGCGACACGTATGCCCTAGCGGCCGTTGGCTCCGCGGAAGGGCGTGCGGCGATCAGAGACGAATGGCGACGAGCAGGGCTCCACGAGCCCGATGATTGCTGCGCGGTGGCGTAGTCCACGACCTGTTAGGACCATGTCTCACCCTCCAAGAGCGCACGGGAC
>JBFHWR010000101.1:0-11749 GCA_041599395.1 Gemmatimonadales bacterium
ATCGAGCGCCTCGGTGTCGGTTGCCGCGTCGGTCGTTTGGGCCGGCACGCGGAGGCCGAGCGCACGGATGTGCCGGAGGATGCTCTCGGTCGCTTCGAGCGCTTTGGGGACCCACACGGCATTCACGTCCATCGCGAAGCGCCCGTTGCCGTATCCAACGCGGCTGTCACGCCAGCTGCCGGGAAACCACCCGTCATCGTCCCGGAATAGGAACTCTACCAGATTGGTCGCGACAGGCTCCTCGGCGTACGGACGGGCACGGTGGGTCACCAACGCCAAGTTCCGGACGAGCGCATCCAGCCGCATGAGCCCATTGGGGCCCGCCTCGTTCAGGAAGCGTCGCTTCCGCTCGGCCGGCACATCGGAGCGGGACAGATAGCGATCGACGAGCACGGGAAGCTGGAAGTCATCATCGATCATCCGGTAGTTCTCCCGAACCGCGTGCAGGTTCCGGAGAAGGTCACGGGCCTTTGCCAGGTGCTGCCTAGCCGAATCGTGACCGGCGCGCTGAGCTTCTTCCCATGTCCGTATCGTGGCGCTGTACTCGGCGGCGTTCTCGCGAATTGCCTGACCACCCAGCGCTTCTTCGTGGCTCACGTCCCCTGCCGACGTGACCTTCCGGAGCACGTTAGCTATCACGTGCTCCTGGACATTTGGGGACACGACCGGCTCCAACATCAGGGCGCTCATCATCATGTCGCGGCCAAAGTACGTTGCGTAGTTGGGCAGCGCGGCCATCAGCTTCTCTTCGTAGCTCAGCAACTCGAGCCCAAGCACTGCGCGCTCGAGCCGGCGAAACGACGTCACGGCCGGGTGTTGCCTGAGTTCTCGCGGCGGCAGGGTACGGCGGAGGCTGTCGGAGACAAACCGCTCACGAGAGTAGAACGATTCGAACGCCTCGTTGAAGATCTCATCTCGATCCAGAGGGGTCAGCGAAGGTCCATTTGTCGTAGTGACGACATCGAATCGAATCCCCGCGGCGCCGCGCGTCTGCACGGAGACGACGTCGTTTGTGAGGCGAGCCGTGGATTCGCGCGCGTTTCCCCGTAGCTCAATGGTCATATCGGTCCGGCCGTCCAGCGACGTGTGCTCGACGAGCACCGTCCACACTCGTGCGTCCCCCCCGAGAGTCATGCGTGGGTGGAGGCGGCTCCGCAGCGAGGCCAGATCATGCGCATTTAGAAGCGAGAGATGGAGATCCCGCTCCGCGGGAGGGAGTCGCTCGAGGCTGGTCACGAGATTCGAGAACTCGTCTAAGACAAACGGCCCGTCGCCGTACGGCCGCCGATGCCATTCCCAGTACTGGAAGTCCCGTTCTTGTCGCATGGTGCCGAGCACAAACCACCCGAGCTGCAGCGCGGGCAACGCTGAGGCCAAGCGGTGCTGCATGATACGGCCGCGCCCGTCCTCCGACGCAATCGCACCCGCATCAGCCCACACCACGTGTGCCGGCTCGCCCAGCGAATCCCGGACGTTGAACGCGGCGCTCGCGTTCGCCCCGTCGGCCCAGATGTGAACGACGCGCCCACTTCGCGCATCGAGGTAGATTTGAAACGCGTTCCCCCTGGCGTCCCTGAAAAATCGTGTTGTGTATCCCTCGTAAGCCGCGGGATCGTCGAGTCCCGCCTCCGGAAACTCCAGAACCGGTGACTGTGTGCCGGCCGCGGCGATTTGCAGGAAACAGAAGGCGGCGAGTGCGTTCATCGGCATCCCTCGAGAGCGTTGGCTGAACCCACTTGCCCGTGGAGTCAAGCGAGTGGCATGGCGTTACAGCAGACGACCGTGGACGCACTAACTCTAGCCGCTCGTGTCGTCCTCCACTAGTTCCCGTCGATGGAGGCTGAAACCGGTCGTTCCACGGAAGGAAAGCGGGCGGGGCAGACGAGGGCCCGACGCCACGACTCATCCAGCTGGACGTCCGGTGGCAATGTTCATAGCTGCGCAAGCAGTGGTACCAGCCGCTTGGTTCGGAACCTCAAGTAATAGTATGTCTGCGGGGCATACGTTAAGAACACGATGCGCTCAACCAATTCGGCGTGCTGCAGGTTTTTCAGCGTCGCCGCGAGTGCTCGAGCCGTCGTACCCGGAAGGCATCGTCTGAGGGCGTTGAAGCGCTTGCCGCGCTCACTCAAGGCAAGGATGACCGGTAGCGACCACTTTCGCAGTGCAACGTCTTCCACGCGGAGTTGTCGAAGCTGAAAGAGGAGTCGTCCCCCGACCCGCGCGATATGCCGACCGCGACTCGTTAGCGAGAAATACCCGCCGGCGTCTCGACGTACCAGCTCGTGATCGACCAGATCGACGAGCGTCGCGTTGAGACCGTAACGGCTCGCTCTCCAGAGGCGATGCGAGACGGTAGACGGCCTCACCTTCCCGAACCGATGGACTTCGACCAATACCTGCATGGACCATCTCCGGTGAAACAAGCTGGCGAGGCGTTCCAGCTGTCGCAGGCTCGCTGGTGGCGGATAAAGACGCCTTCCGGGAGCCGCGGCCCGGAGAGCGACACGCTGCGCTTCAGCACGTGGTCCATGAGCCGTCTGATGGTCTGCCTGCCATTCGTCAGCTACGGGCATGCAACAACCCTGATGTCCAGGCTGTGGCCCCCCGTCGAATTGTCGGGGGGGCATTCGATCACCCAAATGGGACCAAATGATACCAGGTATACAATCGTCACCCCTGGCGTTTTCGAGACATAGTCATCATGACCGAGCACGCCGGCATAGGCAAAAGCCCGCACAGCAGGACCACTATCACGCGTCACCACCCGGCAACACGAGGATCACGCGACCCACTGCATCCATGAACGAGGCTCAGAAGGTCAGCCTAGGGCCCACAACCATCGCGCGCCCGCCACGTCACGATCTGCTCGAGCCCACGTTGCGAGGTAGGGTCTCCGACACGGTATCTTACGAGTCCATCACTCGCACTCGGAAAGGCCGTACATCAGATCATGGGCAACCGACAGATCATTGGCCATCGACAGAAGCCCACCCATCTTGGGTCATCAACGATTGCCGTGTTCTCGGCACTCTTCGTTTCCGGCGCCCTCGCGCCACCAGCCGCCTCTCAGGATCCAAGCACCTCCCAGGGATCCGAATGGAAGCGCGGCGCCGTCTGCTACGAGGTCTTCGTCCGCTCGTTCTACGACAGCGACGGTGACGGGGTCGGTGACCTGCGCGGACTCATTCACAAGCTCGACTACATCAATGATGGGGATCCCAACTCACAGGACGACCTCGGTGCGAGCTGCATCTGGTTGATGCCGGTGTCCCAGTCGCCCAGCTATCACGGGTACGACGTGACGGACTACTATCGTATCGATCGCGACTACGGCACCAACGAGGACTTCAAGCTGCTGATGTTCGAAGCTCACCAGCGAGGCATTCGGGTGCTCGTGGACCTCGTGCTCAACCACGCATCGAGCGAACACCCCTACTTCAAGGACGCACTCCTCAATCCGGGTTCACGCTATCGGGACTGGTTCGTGTGGTTGCCCGAACACCCGGGCGTGCTGAACCCATGGGGCGGAGACAACTGGCACCGATCCCCCGTACGGGAGGAGTACTACTACGGCTTGTTCTGGGGCGGCATGCCCGACCTCAACTACGAGACTCCCGCAGTCCGTGATGAAGCAAAGAACGTTGCGCGATTCTGGCTCGAGGAAATGGGTGCAGACGGTTTTCGGCTGGATGCGATCAAGCACCTCATGGAAGAAGACGGGATGGTGGAGCACGCACCCGGCACGCATGAGTTCCTGCGCGAGTTCGGCGGCTACGTGCGGAGCCTGGCACCCGACGCACATACCATTGGCGAGGTGTGGGACAGCATCGGTGCGATGCTCCCCTACTACCCGGATCAACTCGACGCCCACTTCGCCTTCGAGGTCTCCGACGCCATTCTCAACGCCGTCCGCACCGGCTCTGCACGGCGACTTCTTTCACCCGTTCTGCGGCTCCAGCGTGAACTCCCCGCTTATCGCTGGTCGCCCTTTTTGCGCAACCACGACCAAACCCGAACGCTCACCGCGCTGGGCGGCAACATTGCCCAGGCCAAGATGGCGGCGACACTGCTCCTCACCCTGCCCGGCCTGCCGTTCGTGTATTACGGGGAGGAAATCGGGATGACCGGCGATAAGCCGGACCCACGACTGCGAACACCGATGCACTGGAGCCCGGAGCCGGGCGTCGGCTTCACGAGCGGCCTGGTGTGGGAGCCCCTGCAGCCGGATTCGTTCACCGCGAATGTCGCGGTACAGGCGCAGGACCCCAACTCGCTGCTCAACCTGTATCGACGGCTCATCCACTTGCGAGCGGCCAATCCCGCCCTCGGCGACGGTCAGCTGGCGCCCCTGACCGCGAGCGACGATGCGGTTGCGGCCTATCTCCGGCAACACAACGACCGCACGGTGCTGGTGCTCGCGAACCTCGGCCAGACGCGGATCTCCGGCGTGACCGTGACGTCGGCAGCCAGGGTTCTGCCTCCAGGTACATACTCGGCACGCCCGCTCCTCGAGGGTCACGCCGGAGCGCCGCTCCGAATCCGAGGAAACGGGCGCATCAATGGATACGCCCCCGTCTCATCGCTCCAGGCTCTGGAGAGTCACGTCTTTGAACTGGAACTGCGGAACAGATAGTTGCGCTCGGCGGCCATGGATGGGACACCGCGAGGGAGCCACGGAACCGACGACGGTGAATGGTCCGTGGATCCGGGAAACCATTGTGCGGTCAGAACACGTCGTCCGGCGGCGTCCCTGCTTCAAGCTCGACGCGGAGATCATCGGGAAGGAGCGACAACCCCACCTGGTACGACGCATTCATCCAACCAAACCCCTCGCGTGTGATGTAATCGAATGCGGTCCCAACGTTTCCATATTCAACGAACACATCGTGCGTACAGTTCACGACGTCGTACTTTTCGGGGATCGTGCCGTTGAAGTCAGCGGCGTTCCTCGTGATCATGTGGAGCCACCGATACACGAGGCGCCACGCAACCGCCTCGTACCCATAGTGGATGAGCCCGTGCCACGCGAGCATCTGATGCGGCGGCCACCCAAACGGATAATCCCATTGCCGCTGCGGCCGGTCCGGTGATATGGGCCCGCGCGAGTCGCACGTCGTGGACACCAGGCCGCCCGCCACCTCAAAAAGCGGCACCGCGCATTCGACGAGCCTCGCCGCCTGCGCGCCTGTCGCCAGTCCGGCCCACAACGGATATAGCGTCGTCACACTCTCAAAGCCGGTCTGGTTGCCCTCGACGACGTCGTAATCAAAGAACAGACCTCGCTCCTCGTTCCAGCAGAGACGCGTCATCAATTCCCGGCGGCGCTCGGCGCGCTCCATCCACGCCGCACTCGTATGCGTCGTGCCGTCCGAGGTCTCGAACGCGCCGCCACATACTTGCTCTACGGCGCGGGCGATGTCGATCTCGTACCGATACAGCAGCGAATTGAGATCCACGGTGCAGAGATCGGCAGCCCTCCCCTCGAGCCGGTAGCTATTGTCGTGGCCCGACTCCCGCAGCGTACGGTCATGGACGAAATACGCGTCCAGTTTCGCATCCACGACGTCGCGCCGCCAAACCGCCTTCCGAAAGCTCACCACGTCCAGCCCCGCCGCCTCGGCGTACGGCCTGAGGTAACCATCAAAGTGCTCGGCCTCCGTTTCGGGCGGCATACCGATGCCCTTGGCGAAGTACCGGCTCAGACCGGTCTCGGTGAGCTTGGGAGGACTCGTCCACACGGTCTCGTACTCCCGGATCGCCGTGCCAATCACGCGGGCGAACCATGCGTCGTGGTCCGCGCCATCGGCGAGTTGGTCGTACACCGCCCAGCCCATCGCCGTCAGAAACGGCGGCTGCGAGCGGGTGAGATAGTAGCTCCGGTTGGCGTTCAGAATCTGACCGTAGTGCTCGATCTCGTAGAGAAATTGTTCCACCATCCCCTGGGCAAGATCGCGCACGCCGTCGTGAAGAAGCCCGAGCACGATGAAATAACTGTCCCAACCGTAGAGCTCGTTGAACCGTCCACCCGGTACCACAAACGGAATCCCTCGCACGACCCCCTCGTTCCCCTTCTCGAGTTTGAGACTGAGAACTCCAGGGCGCTCATTTAAACTCAGGACGTATTCCGGCGAGATGGTTTCCGGTAGCCGCACGACCTCGAGCGAGAGCTGGGGCTGCTGCCGCGCCACCTGACGGAAGTAGTCGAGCGCCTCCGCGTCGCCATGCGGCACATAGATCCGCGCGCGGCGATCGAGGTCGGTGCCCTCTCCCTTCAGGTCGATGGCCACACGCGCAAGGCCCTCCGCATCAATGGTCCGCGTGAGACCGTCCCAAAACACATCCCGTATCATCCGCGAAATACGGTGCACGGGGTTCTCGGTCAGGCGGCCCGGATCGAGGTCGAACGTCTCGACGCCTTTGTCTCGGGCCAGCGCAAGCTCCTGCAGCAGATTCGCGAGCGGATACGTCCCTTCAACGGCCTGCGTCGTCCCGTCTTCACTCGCAACGACAAATCGCTTTGACCCCTTGTCTTTGACGGTGATCTGGTTGTCCCCGTCAGTGTCCTCCTGATCGAGCAGCCGGCGAAACGTCTCCTCGACCCGAACCTTCATGACACACCACGGTCCGGCGCGCGGTCGGCAATGCGTTTATACAGCAGCAGCATCAGCGCGAGCGCAACAATCGGAATGAGGGGGAAGTAGAAGGCGTCGTGCGTGTTCAGCACATCGGTCAGCCGTCCCGTGACCAGCGAGCCCGTGGTACCCCCGAGCGCCGAGAAAATAATGATCAATCCCGTCATCGCCGCCTGCTGCGCCTTGGGCATCTTGGTGAGCACAATCGACGAGATCGTCGGATAGATCGGGCCCAGGAAAAATCCGACAACGGCAAAGAGAAACGCCAGCCGTGGCGCCCCGAGCCACGATGTCACCGTCGGGGGGTCGCCCTCAGAGGTCAGGAGTACGACGGTGAGCGTCACGACAAATGCGAGCACGAGATAGGTCAGCTGGAGCGCAATCCACGGCACCCGCTTGGAGAGGTAGCCTGCCACAAACCGGCTGAGCGCAATCGACCCGAAATAGAAGGTCATGAATCCCGATGCGAGCGCCGCCGAAAGCCCGAAGATCTGCTCGTGGAACCGCGGCATCCACGTTCCGAAACTCTGCTCGATCATCACGTAGAGCCATGCGCAGATCACGAACGTCCACACGATGGGTTGCTTGAGCAGCTTCATCATCTCGATGAAGCCAGCCTCCGCGGCGTGCTCTTGGATCTCGTGCTCATCGAGCTTGGTGAACCACATCAGCAACAGCGCGACCAGCCTGACGGTCGCCAGAACCCAATACGTGTCCGTCCACCGGCTGAAGTTGATCATGAACGCAAAGACGAGACCCCCGGACATCGCGCCAACCTGGAAAATACCCTCGAGCACGTTCATCAACCCGGTGTGCTGAGCCGGTGTCTCCGTGATGAGCCCGATCGTGGAGTACACAGCGGTCTTCATCAGCGCAAAGCTGATGCCGATCGCGGTGTAGAGAACAGGTGTGACCCAAAAACCGGTCACGGCTGCGACCAGCATGCTCGCGAGCATGACCAACATGAGGCCGAGGAGCATCGTCCGCCGATATCCAAACCGGGGCACGTACGACGCAAGCAGGAAGGACGCCGCCGCGATAGAAAGATCCTTGAATGCCTCCAGTGTCGCTGCCGTCGCCCCCGCCACACCGTAGTCGTCGATTACCCGCGCGATCACGATTCCCACAGTGTTCAGGAGAATCGCGAAAACAAAAAAGTTCAGCGCGAGGGCGACACGAACTCTCCAGGTCGATCTCATGAGAAGTAGACCCACACCAGGCCGACACATGCCACGACGATCAGGCTCAAAACCAGATCGCGACGTCGCCAGCGAGGATCAGATATCTCCGCCGTCACGGGCTCCTGCGTGGCAAAGGTCAACCTGGCAACTTTTGCGTCAGGCGGCGGTGGCGTCACCAAGCTCACCATGATGAGCACCGCCGTGCAGATCACGAACAAGAAGATGGCAAAGTGGAGAAAATTGACGTCGGCATACGCAAACAGCACTCCATCCAGCTTGGATTTACTGAGTTCGGCGACCAACCGTCCCATCCCGAGCACGAACCCGGTGATGAGAGCCGCCATGGCGCCGGTCGCGTTCACACGCCGCCAGAGAATGCCAATGAGAAATACCGCCGCAATCGGGGGCGAGATGTATGCCTGCACGCTTTGGAGATACTGATACAGCTGCCCCGAGATCAGCTTCATGAAGGGGATCCACAGCAAACCGAATCCAACGAGCAGTGCCGTCGTGACCTGCCCGACGAGCACGAGCCGGCGCTCCGACGATTCGGGGCGGAGCTTCTTGTAGACGTCCAGCGTGACGAGCGTCGAGGTCGAGTTGAACACCGACGAGAGTGAACTCATCAGTGCCGCCAGCAACCCGGCCACGACCAACCCGCGCAACCCGATGGGAAGCAGCACGGCAATGAGCGTCGGAAGCGCCTGATCCGGCGCATCCAACTGGAGCCGGTCTTGCTGCGACAACGCGTAGGCTATGACACCGGGAATCACGAAGATGAAGAGCGGGAGCAGCTTCAAGAATCCAGCGAACACGGTGCCACGCCGCGCATGGTCTTGGTCATGCGCCGCTAACACGCGTTGGACGATGAACTGGTCGGTGCACCAATACCATACTCCCAGGATCGGCGCGCCAAAGAGAATACCGGTCCACGGAAAGTCCGGGTCGGTCATTGGCTTCCAGAGACTCAGAAACCCCGGACCCGCGGCTGCCTCGAGGGCGTCCCATCCGCCAATCGCGTTGAGACCCAGAAGCGTCACCGCCACCGCCCCGCCAATCAACACGAACATCTGCAGCAAGTCCGTGTAGAGCACCGCTCGGAGTCCGCCGAAGATCGTGTACACACCGGTGATGACGACCACCACTAACGCGCCCGTCCAGAAGTCGATGCCCATGATCGCTTCGAACACGATCCCACCGGCGGCGATCGTGACGGAGATCTTGGTGAGGACATACCCGATGATCGAAATCACCGCCAGATACCAGCGAGCGCCCTCCGAGTAGCGTCGCTCCAAGAACTCGGGCATGGTAAAGACACCGCTCGACAGATAGAACGGTACAAACACCCAGCCGAGAATCAGAAGAATCAACGAGGCGAGAATCTCGAACTGACCGACCGCCACACCGCTGGCGGCGCCGGTCCCGGCAAGCCCAACCAAATGTTCGGACCCGATGTTTGACGCGAACAGCGAGCCGCCCACGAGAAACCAGCCGGCGTCCCGACCCGCGAGGAAATAGTCCTTGGGCGTTCCATGTTTGGACCGCTCTCTCAGCGTGGCCCAAATCGCAACGCTGAACACGAGGACGAAGTACGCTGCGATCACTACCCAGTCCACACTCGCCAATAAACCCATGGGCGCTTCTCCCACTCGAAGTTAGACTCCTGCTACCGTCAAATACGCTCGGCGCCGTTCAACGAAGCACACGGAACATCTGCAGTCCAGCGTTATTACGGGCCACAACAACCGCCCGCCCGCCATCGGCCAGCCGCAACCACTCCACGCTTCGCGCCTCCCCCTCGATGACCAGCTTGCTGCTCTCCATATCGACCGGCTCAAAACGGCCTGCGCCGTCTCCACGCAACACCAGACCATAACTCGCGTCATAGCGCCCGCGGATTGGCGGAACCGCATACATGTTGCCCGCAACCAACAAGTCTCTCGACCCATCCCCATCGAAGTCGCCCGGCAAGGCGGCGCGGATCGGTGCAAACTGTGCCTCCGTTGGTAACGGCCGCAGCTCAAACGTGCCATCGCCGTTGTTCAGCGCAACCGCACTGGCAAACACCGACGCCTCGAGGACCGTCGCCTTCCTCAACTCGGCAGCCGGAAAGATGTCTTCGATACGGCTCGCGCCGAAATCGTGGTACCTCGCATACCTGTCTCGCAGCGCGGGAACGTGACGAACGAACGCGTCCCGCCCCGCGAGTGGGTAGCTCACCCCGTCCTTATAAAACGTCAGAATCTGCTCTACGGAGCCGTCCCCGGAGAAATCATGGATGTATAGCCGAGCGGGTTGCTCCGGTGACGCGCGAATGTACGAGTTGCGTCCGAGATTGCCCAGCACCAAATCGACTGCCCCGTCCCCTTCGAAATCAACCGGCACGACCGTATTCCACCACCCATTGGTCCCGGCAAACCCAGCCTGGTCGGTCCGGTCCACAAACCTCCCGTCCTCCTGCCGGAAGACGCGAACCGCTGTCCACTCACCCAACGCAATCAGGTCAAGCCGCCCATCGTCATCATAATCCACCCACGCTGCCGAGGAGATCATCCCCGCCTCCACCAACCCCGGCGCGATCTCGACGGTAACGTCGCGAAACCGTCCGGCACCGTCATTCTGCAGGAGATAGCTCTGCGGCGTGGCGCCGTACGCGCGCGAAACCACCCGGCTTCCCACGAAGAGATCGAGGTGACCATCCCCATTGAAGTCGCCCGGCACAACACATGACCCGTTTTGGAACAAGGGCGGCAACCGGCTGTCATCGCGGCGGAGATCCCCGTACCCGTCGTTGACGTACAGGCGGTCGCGCAGTGGCGCCTGTTCGCCCCAGAATTCGTTGCCCCCGCTCACGACGTACAGGTCCAGATCCCCGTCCGCGTCGGCATCGAAGAAGACCGCATCGACATCCTCGTGCAAGGCATCGGCGGCGAACACACGATCGTTCGCCGACCGGAACTGCCCGCTGTTCGATTGGAGGAACAACCGAGCCGCTTGCCGCTTGGCCCCGCCAACAAACAGGTCGTCCAAGCCATCCCCATTCACATCGCCAACGGCGAGAGCCGGGCCTTCCCGCGAAAGCTGATGTGGCATGAACGGCTCGCGGTTGTAGTCGAAAAACGTGTTCTCCTCATGTTTGAAATCGATGTCCACGTGGGCGGTCACGTCTGCGAACAACGGCGGCGAACTGACCGAGCGCCGATAGTCATACCGGCCGGCCGCATCGTCCTGCAACAGCGTGATCGTCTGATCTGCCGCGACGCCGGTAAGCGTCTGAAACCGCCCGTCGGGCCAGACAACAACCAGTGAATCGATGTGCGTCGTTGCTCCCAATCCGAAGTGCAGCCGCCCATCAACTGATGACTGGAAACCGCGCGTAGGAACCTGCTCGAGCAGCTGTGACACTCCATCATGCCAGATCATCGCCTTCGCACCGATTCCCGCCGTGTTTCCGCCAGAACCTCGCAGGCGCACTTGCAGATAGTGGTGTTGGTTGATCTCGCGGCTCCGGTTCCGGTAAATCGCGGCATGTGCATTGAGATTGTTGACGATCAGGTCGAGCGCACCGCTGTTGTTCAAGTCGGCATACGCGGCGCCATTTGAAAAACCAGGCTGCGCCAGGCCCCACGCGGCGGCCGTATTGGTAAAGGTCAAGTCGCCGTTGTTGCGAAACGCGTAGTTGGGAATGGGAATCTGGGGCATCGACTCCATGAGCGCGACCAGGGTCTCATCTGTAATGCCCGTGGCCAGCGAGGCCTGCATCGCCTGCGTGCCCACGAAGTTGATGAAGTCCAGATCGTTCGGCCGGCGATAGATGCCGTTGGTCACAAACAGGTCCTTCCGCCCATCGTTGTCGAGGTCGGCAAAGAGCGGGGCCCAACTCCAATCGGTTGCATATACCCCTGCGAGATAGCCGATCTCGCTGAACCGTCC
>JBFHWR010000102.1:0-11667 GCA_041599395.1 Gemmatimonadales bacterium
AACTAATCCAGCGGCTGTAGCCGTGACCTGGCCACTCCCAGCGCCGGCGCTCACGACCCTTCCGCTATCGCTGACCTCGAAGGTGCCGGGCTCGGAACTTGCCCAAGTCACTGGACGTTCAAATATCCGCGCTCCCGACACTTCTTTCAGTACGGCCGTCAACTGGACCGTTTCACCAACGACCATCGCAAGCGAGTCCGGCTCGACGGTTACGGAACGTACCGCTCCCCCTTCGACAGCCTCCCAGGTTCCATCGAAATTGATGGAACACGCACTCGAGCCGACGATCCGGCGCGGAGGTCCGCTGTGTACCGTGCCGATGTAGCGACAGCCGTGATCGAGGGTAAACGAAATCAAACTGTCGGTGACAATGCCGCTGTCGATCGCGAGGGATGCGCTGTTGCGAAATGAACCGAGCAATCCGGTACATGTGCCAATGAGTCCGGCGCGACCCGTAAAGGACGTATCGTCCTGAGTAAAGCTGAACGAGCCCGTATCGCGGCAGACAACCACCAGTCGGGAGACGATCAGGGTTTCGGTGAAATCCCACAGCCCCGCCAGCTCGATCGGCTCAGGCTCAGCCGGCGGGAGAGGATCGGTTGGGAGATCATCCCCGCACCCTGCAAGGGCGAAGGCAACGACGAGGGCAAGCGAGGTGACAGTGCGACGTGAGGACCGTTTCACGTGGGCCGCTAGCCGCTATCTGTACACTCGCGATTGACCGGCAGGAGCTCTGATTTACTGCGCTCCTGCCGATACGCTCTCCAAGTACAGCACGACGCGGGTGACGTCTTGCTGGCTGAGGCGTTGCTGAAGCAGCGTCTCCATGCGACCAGACATACGCTGCACCACCGCAACCCAATCTTCCGCCGAATGCTGCCTCGGGTCGGGAAGGTCGTGGCATTGCCCGCACGTCTGAATGAATACGTCACGGTGGGGACCATCCGGAAGTGAGGCGCTCACCTGGAGTGCGTTGTCGCGCATGTAGTTCAACATTGCGAGCCGTTCTTCAGGCGTCGGAATGGGCACGTTGAACTCCGGACCCAGATATCCGGCGCGGAGCCACATGCGCCGCATCACCACCGGCCAATCCGTTGCCGAATGTGTAGTGGGACTCGACACCGCGTGGCACGTGCTGCAGTACTTGCCGACGAGCTGCGCACCAGGCGAGTCCGGATTCGGCAAGTCGTCCACTGACACACCTACCGGGAGCCCGACGCTTGCAGACGCGAGCAGGAGCGGTGCGGACGTGACGACGTCACTCTCGGCTTGGTTCGAGGGTGCTCCCTCGGCGCAGCCTCCGGCCAGAGCCATCGTGACCGCGATGAACCAGAGACGGCTGAACGGGCGAGCGATCTTAAAGGAATGAATCGACATAGTGAGATTCCGGGGTTAACGGACGTACTGACTGTATACACGCGCGGCCTCGAAGCCACGTCCAAGAACGGATGAAGCATTTATAAAGGTACGCCTCGCAGCCTTGAACCCAACACCCCTGTCCGGATCTCCGCCAGCATCCCATTTTGGAAGACGCTTCGTCAAATCCCTGGAGTACCCATGTCCAAGACTACAGATGCCAGCATGGATCGGCAAACGGGAGGCGACTCCTCGAAAGTGAGTCGACGGGCCCTACTCGCCGGAACCGTCGGTGCTTTGGGAGCCTCCGTGCTTCCGGGGGCCGGCAACGGCACACAGACGCCCACGGATCCTACCAAGGTCCAGGGTGGACCAGCCAGGACCGTCGGGCGCCGGGCTCCGTCCGCCCAACCTCAGAGGCTAACCTACGGAAATCCTCCCCGAGGGTCGCTGACGCCCCTGCAAGATCTCAACGGGATCATCACGCCGTCCGACCTGCATTTCGAGCGTCACCACGCCGGCGTTCCCGAAATACAACCGGAGACGTACTCACTGCTGATTCACGGTATGGTCGAGAGGCCAACGATGTTCAGTCTCGCTGACCTCAAACGCTTTCCAGCGATCTCTCGCACGTACTTCGTCGAGTGCTCCGGCAACGGCGGTGGTGGGTACGCTGGCATTCGTCCAGATCGCACACCGCAACAGATTGACGGCTTGATGAGCACCAGTGAGTGGATTGGTGTTCCCCTTTCCACCCTGTTCAGAGAGGTGGGCGTGAAGCCGGACGCTACCTGGTTTCTCGCGGAGGGCTCGGACGCGGCCGTGATGACCCGCAGCATTCCGGTGACGAAGGCTTTTGACGACGCGATGATCGCCTACGGCCAGAATGGCGAGCCTTTGCGTCCGGAACAAGGCTACCCCGCGCGGCTGCTCCTGCCCGGCTGGGAGGGCAACGCGAGTGTGAAGTGGATCCGACGCCTCGAGCTCTCGGATCGGCCGTTCATGACGCGGGAAGAGACCTCGAAATACAGTGATCCGCTTGCGAACGGCACCGCGCGACTCTTCAGCTTCGAGATGGACGCAAAATCGATCATCACGTTTCCCGCCTATCCGGCTACGCTGCCCGAGACGGGCTGGTGGGAAATCAGGGGCATTGCGTGGAGCGGACGCGGCAAGATAACAGCGGTCGAAGTGAGCACGGACGGCGGCCGCACGTGGGTCCGGTCCAACCTGCAAGAGCCCGTGTTGTCCAAATGCCACACCAGGTTCCGCCATCTCTGGAACTGGCGAGGCGGCGAGGCGGTGTTGATGAGCCGCGCAATCGACGAAACAGGATACGTGCAACCAACGCTCGATCGCCTGCGCGACGTACGGGGCGCCGCAACCCACTACCACTACAACAACATCCGAGCGTGGCGCGTGCGGGACGACGGATCGGTCGTGTTCGGACTGGAGGGCTGACGCAATGAAACAGGGACTGGCCCACCGCCGGCGGATTGCTCTTTCGGTCACGGTGCCGGTGCTCGCGCTGACTGTGTTTGCCCAGGGTTGCTTTAGTAGAGACGGCTTTGCGGACGCTGGGGACGCTCATCCGTCAAGCGTACAGGAGCCCGCGCATTTCGGGTTTGGCCGGCCAGCCACCGCAACCGAGATCGCGTCATGGGACATCGACGTGATGCCGGATGGGACCGGTCTGCCTCCGGGGAGCGGGACCGCCGTCGAGGGCGCCGCAGTCTACGCGGCCCAATGCGCAGTCTGCCACGGGTCCACTGGTACTGAAGGACCATTCAACCCACTCGTGGGCCGCGAGCCGCGCGACGACTTTCCGTTTGGAAGAACCGTTCAGTATCCGATGACGGTTGGCAACTACTGGCCGTATGCGACTACACTCTACGATTACATCAACCGGGCCATGCCGTGGGAGACACCGGGCTCGCTCAATCCGGACGACGTGTACGGCCTCGTGGCCTACATCCTGTATGAAAACGACATCGTTGCGAAGGACCTCATGCTCGACGCAAACACGCTACCGAACATCGTCATGCCCGCGCGCGACCGTTTCGTACCGGATGACCGGCGGGGCGGATCGGAGATCCGGTAGCGTGTCTCGAGGCTTCAGTACCGACCATCCGCTCTCATGCACTCTCCAGGTAGCGCTGCCGCAACCATATATTTCTCATATCATGAGTCGCGCACATTGAGCGGCATGCACCACATGACAGGCAGAACAAACCGATGAACGACCCGGCGAATAAGAAGAACATCCAGGATACCGTGCGTGAGAAATACGCAGACGCCGCCCTCCGTGTCTTGGGCAACGAAGCGGCATCATGCTGCGGCGACGGATCCGCAGACGCCTGCTGCGATCCGATTACCGGCAACCTCTACGACGAGTCGGATACGACACAGCTACCGGCCGAAGCCGTCCTGGCATCGTTGGGCTGCGGCAACCCCACGGCACTGGCGGAGCTTCATGCCGGCGAGACCGTATTGGATCTCGGGTCCGGTGGCGGCATCGACGTCTTACTCTCTGCGAAACGGGTAGGACCGAGCGGCAAGGTGTACGGCCTCGATATGACGGACGAGATGTTGGAACTTGCGCGTCAGAACCAAGAGAAGGCGGGCGTCCGGAACGTCGAATTTCTGAAGGGGACGCTCGAGGACATTCCCCTGCCTGACGAATCTGTCGATGTCATCATATCGAACTGCGTCATCAACCTGTCCGGTGACAAGCCCCGGGCCCTCGCCGAGGCATTCCGCGTGCTGCGGCCTGGCGGACGCTTCGCGGTTTCGGACGTCGTGGTACGCGGGGCGATGCCCGCCGAGCTCCGCCGCAGCCTCGAGCTGTGGGTAGGCTGCGTCGCCGGGGCCCTCGAGGAATCCCAGTTCAGGCAGATCCTCCGCGACGTTGGGTTCGAACATGTGGACATCGAACCCACTCGCGTGTACCGTGCCGAGGACGCGCGCGCGTTTCTGAGCAACGCCGGCCTCGACGTGGATGCTGTCGCGTCCGACGTCGACGGCCGAATCATGAGCGCGTTCGTCCGGGCGCAGAAACCCGCTACCGCATGCGCATAGCACTGATCTCCGACATTCATGCGAATCTGCCGGCACTCGAGAGCGTGCTGCGACACATCCGCGGCCAGGACGACGGTGTCGGGACCTATCACCTGGGCGATCTGGTTGGTTACGGGCCCTGGCCCAACGAGACTGTCGCGCTGCTCAACGACTCCGGGATCCCCGGCATCGCCGGGAACTATGATTCCACAGTCGCAATGGATTACAAGCACTGTGGGTGCAAGTATGAGGACCCACGCCAGGAAGCGCTTTCCCACATCAGTTACGACTGGACGCGGCGGCATGTGACGTCCCAGACGAAGCGAGTGCTTGGAGCGCTGCCGTTTCGGTTAGATGTCCGCCCCTTTGGTGGGCACGTAGCCGGACCGACGATCATTCTCGTACACGGCACGGCGACTCTGAACACCTTGTATTGGCACGAAGAGCGCCCGGACCCGTTCTGTCTCAAGATGGCGGCGGTCGCGGGGGCGCAGAAGGGCGACATGATCGCATTCGGCCACACGCACAAACCATGGCATCGGGAAATCGCGGGCATCCACTTTGTCAACACCGGATCGGTGGGACGCCCTAAGGACGGCGATTGGCGAGCCGGATACGTCTTGATCGATGTGTCCAACGAGTTGACGCCGGAGTTCGTACGGGTGGAATACGACCTCGAGAGAGCCGTCCGGGCAATTCGCGAAAGCGATCTCCCTAACGATTTGGCGGACTACCTCCGCACCGGCGGGCGCCCCACTCCTCTTCCGCAAGCGACGTAACACCATCGGGAACCTCGCAGTCCGCACCGAGTCATGGCCCCTCCGCCGAGCATTTACGATCTCGCGCGGAACCCGAACAGAAGCAACCGTCGTCGTAGCTGAAATTCAGCAGGATGGATATGTGGGGCGCGGCGAGTGCGTCCCTTACGCCCGCTATGGCGAGACGGTGCAGGAAGTCGTGGCGCAGATTCAGGGGCTCGCTGGCGAAGTGGAAGCTGGGCTCGGGCGGGAAGAATTGCAAACCCGGTTGCCCCCGGGCGCCGCGCGAAACGCCGTAGACTGCGCGTTGTGGGATCTCGAGGCGAAGATCAGGCACACGCCCGTGTGGCAACTGGCCAACCTACCGGAACCCACCGCCGTCGTATCTGCCTTCACGATCAGCCTGGACACGCCGCGCGGCATGGAATCCGCAGCGCGTAAGGAAGCGGCGCGGCCACTGCTCAAGCTCAAGCTGACAGGAACCGGAGATGTTCAACGGGTCGAGGCGGTGCGCCGCGCGGCGCCGTCGGCACGGCTCATCGTGGACGCGAACGAGGCATGGAGCACAACCACGTTTACCGAGGTCGTACCGGCACTCGCTGAACTGGGCGTCGAAATGATCGAACAGCCGCTACCCGTCCGCGACGACAAGCGGCTTGACCAACTCGACAGGCCCCTTCCCATTTGCGCGGACGAATCGTGTCATACGAGCAGCGACATCGCCAGCGTTGCCGGCCGCTACGATATCGTCAACTTGAAGCTCGATAAGACCGGCGGTTTCACGGAGGCTCTCCGTTTCAAGGAGGCCGCTCAGCGTGCGGGCGTCGGTGTCATGGTGGGCTGTATGATGTGCACGTCATTGGGGCTCGCGCCGGCGATCTTGTTGGCACAAGACACGCGATACAATGACCTGGATGCCCCGCTTTGGCTCAGACGCGACCGCGAGCACGCGCTGGCGTTCGATGGCAGCACGGTGCTCCCTCCGCATGCTGACCTGTGGGGATAACAGCAATCCCCGCGTTAGGACCGCCTGTTCTCCTCGCCGCTTGGCCGCCTGACGGGCTGCGCACTCGCCCGGTACGGAACTGCACTCAGCGGCTCCAGCGTCTCCCACCGATGGTGTGACTCGACTGTACGCCACGTACCTGACTTGGAGCGGGTTACAAGCGAATGCGTATTCGCTCCCACCCGCGTGTACTCCACGCCCCGGAGGAATGCGCCTTGTGTGATGCCCGTGGCGGCAAAGAACACGTCGTCGCCGGACACCAAGTCATCGTGGGACAGTTTGCGGTCCTGATCAATGCCGTGCGCTTCCAACCGGGTCCGTTCCTGGTCGGATTGGGGGGCGACACGCCCCTGGATCTCACCGTCGAGGCCGCGCATGGCGCATGCCGTGATAATCGCCTCGGGGGTTCCACCGATGCCCATGACCGCATCGATACCCGTTGCTGGCAACGCCGCCATCACTCCGGGCGCGACGTCGCCGTCGCTAATGAGTCGTATTCGCGCACCCGCCGTCCGAATATCGGCGATCTTTTCAGCGTTACGCGGCCGATCGAGGAGCACTACAGTCATCTCCTCAATGCGTATACCCTTTGCTCGCGCAATACTCGTGAGGTTCTCGCGCACGGGCGCATCGAGATCGATTTCCCCGGCGGCTTCCGGGCCGACAACGATTTTGTCCATATAAAAAGAAGGGCCGCAGTCCCACATCGCTCCGCGCGGCGCCAACCCAATGACGGAGATGGCATTCGGGAGACCTTTTGCTAGTAGGTTGGTTCCCTCGACGGGGTCGACCGCGACGTCGGTGCGGGGAGAGCGACCGTTTCCGACCCGTTCGCCAATGTAGAGCATCGGCGCCCGGTCTTTCTCGCCTTCACCGATGACAATCACGCCATCCATGCTCACGGTCCCGAGCAACAATCGCATCGCATCGACGGCCGCCTGATCGCCCGCCGCTTTTTGGCCACGCCCCACCCAACGAGCTGCTGCCAGCGCTGCCGCTTCGGTAGCGCGCAACAGCTCCAGCCCGATGTTGTGTTCCGGTTCAATCCCCATGGTTATTCTCGCCGTAGGAGACAAGCACTCTGCGACCACGTATCTTCGAAAGCTCGATCCACCCAGATCAGCCGGTAGGCACTGCACTTAACGTAGCCAGCTCGACTGGAAACGGTACCGACGTGACGCACACGACGGAAGGGAACAGAGTCCGTAACACAGTGGTGTTTGGACTCGCAGCGGGAGCAGCGGCGTTTCACCTCTTCGCGGCCGGTGTCTCGCCGTTTACCGCTCTCGTGCAACGTCCCGTTCACCTCGCGTTGATGGGCGTCTTGGGGTTTCTCGGGATCGGAATCCGTGCGAGGTCCTCGCTGCGCGCGGATGGAACGACACGCCAGGTCGGGGCGACGCTCGTAATGCGATGGGTCCGGGGAACCGCCACGGCCGGGCTGATAGTGTCGACGTTGTTCGCGTGCGGGTACCTCGTCATCGAACACCAAGAACTCGTGCGCAGGGCGGGGTCCGCCACCCGGATCGATCTCATTGCCGGAGCGTTGGCAGTCCTCGTGACGCTCGAGTTGGCGCGCCGCGCGGTCGGGTGGGGCCTGGTCGGTGTCGCGGCACTCGCAATCGTGTATGCGCTGATCGGACCGCAGCTCCCGGGATTGCTCGCGCATCGAGGGTACTCTATTGGCCGCTTGATAGAGCATCTCTACTTGGGAACCGAAGGGCTCTGGGGTGTCCCGCTCGGCGTGTCGGCCGATTTCGTCTACCTGTTTGTCTTGTTCGGCACGGTGTTGGAAGCGGCGGGTGGTGGAACGCTGTTGATCGGTCTGTCGGCCAAGGTTGCCGGTGATACCCGAGGTGGATCAGCGAAGACCGCAGCGGTCGCGAGTGCCTTCATGGGGTCGCTCTCGGGCAGCGCCGTGGCCAACGTCGTGACCACCGGAACGCTCACGATCCCGGTGATGCGACGCACCGGCTTTCGGCCCCACTTTGCGGGGGCCATCGAAGCCGCCGCGAGCACCGGGGGGCAGCTCATGCCGCCTATCATGGGAGCGGGCGCTTTCATCCTCGCCACCTGGACGAACATCCCGTATGTCCGCGTCGCCCTCGCCGCCGTGATCCCAGCACTCCTCTACTATGGCGCGCTGTTCATGGCCATCCACTTTCAGGCCAGCAAGATGGACTTGCCGCCGGTCGGCACCGAGGCGGAAAACAAGGTGTTCGCGCGACTGCACTTGCTGTTGCCCGTGGGGATCATCGTCACCTTGTTGGTGCTCGGACGGTCCCCAATGCGGGCTGCGTTTTGGGGTGTCCTCACCGCGCTCGGTCTTGCACTCGCCAGTCCGGCGACGCGGCTCCACTTCGCGCAGCTTCGCCGCACCGTGTTGGGGGCTGCCGCAGGTGCAATCCAAGTAGCGGCAGCGTGTGCTGCCGCCGGCGTTGTGGTCGGCGTGGCATCCCTTACCGGGATCGGTCTTCGCATGTCAGAGTTCATCGTCACGTTGTCCGGGGGACACCTACCTGTGGCGCTCGGGCTCACGGCAGCAGGATCCATCGTGTTGGGCATGGGACTTCCGACGACTGCGGCATACGTGGTACTCGCTGCACTCGGCGCGCCGGCCTTGACCGAACTGGGGGTGCCCCTCCTCGCTGCCCATCTGTTCATTTTCTATTTCGGCTGCCTCTCGAACGTGACTCCGCCGGTTTCACTCGCCGCGTACGCCGCGGCCGGCATCGCGGGTGCACCGCCGCTTCGAACCGCGTTTACGGCGCTCGGTCTCGCCTCGGCTGGCTTCCTAGTCCCTTTCATGTTCATTTACGGGCCGGCTCTGCTGCTCGACGGGCCGGTCTTGTCGGTGATCGTTGCCGCTGCGACCGCCGGTCTTGGGGTCACCGCCCTTGCCGCCGCACTGATAGGCTACACGCGCCGCACGCTGATGTGGTTTGAACGGGGGCTCCTGGCCGCAGCCGCAATCGGTTTGCTGCACCCGGGTATCGTAACCGACATATTCGGTGTAGCGATCGTGGCGGGGAGTCTTCTGAGGGAGAAGCGAGAACCGGCCTCACCCCTAACCCCTAACTCCTAACTCCTAACTCCTAACTCCTTTTTGTCGATCATATGACCATCAACCGACTTCTCACCCTCTTTGCCGCTGCCACGCTCGTCGCTTGCACTTCGAACGGCGACGGAGGGACGCGCCGGTTTCTGAGCCTCGGGACGGCGGGCACGGGCGGAATCTACTATCCCCTAGGGGGTGCGATCACGAGTCGTTTGTCGGTGGCGGATGTGAACCGCCGCTACACCGCCGAAGTCACCGGCGGCTCAGTGGAGAACGTGCAGCGAATTGCCAAGGGCGAAATGGACTTCGGCATGTCGATGGCGGTTACAGTATACGAGGCATACACAGGCGGGCAGGACTTCGAGACACCACTCAGTTCGCTGCGCCTGGTGGCCCCGCTCTACCCAAACATGACGCACGTGATCGTGCCAAAAGACTCCGACGTGGAATCGGTCTCCGGTTTGAGAGGGACGACCGTCTCGGTGGGGTCGCCGGGAAGCGGGACTGAGCAGCTTGCGCGCCAAGTTTTGGAGGTACACGACATCGGCTACGACGACATCGCGGTGCGCTACCTCTCTTTTCGCGAATCAGTCGATGCGTTACGCGACGGGGCCATCGACGCAGCGATCTTTTCCGTTGGGTATCCGGCGTCGGCCGTGCTCGAATCAATGACGACCGGTAACACGAGGTTGGTGCCAGTCGATTCAGCCCATCAGGCTCGGCTCATCGCGCAGTACCCGTACTACGTGAGCGGAATCATTCCGGCCGGGGCTTACCCGGGTCTCACCTCCGCGGTGCCGACCGTGGCGGTCCTGAACTGGGTAGTCGCGACCGAGTCGCTCGATCCTGCGGTTGTGGGTCATCTGTTGAGGATTCTCGACGAGGAACGTGACCGGCTTGCGGCCGTCAATACTATTGCGGAGCAGATTGATCTCGCGGCCATTGCCCGGGCGCCGATTCCGTTGCACCCCGCGTCAGCGCGTTGGCAGGAAAATCGTAATGCTCCCTAAGCAGCTATTCCAAAAGCAGCCATCCAACTCACGAAGTGGTACGTGGGCCCATTCCGGTAGCCGAAGTATTGAAGCCGCAGCGCTGAACCACATTCGTTTCTCCACAACTCAGAGCTCAGTCGCGAGACGGGAAGGCTAGGCCGGTTTCTCTTAGCCAGGCCACTGAGGCACGCGGGGCATTTGATTTCCGGGGGGGTGACAAAAGGATACCAGGTATCCGATGGTCCCAGGTCGCGCGCCGCCATTCAGGTACGGACAGACGAAAGGATACCAGGTATAGAATCGTCAGATTTGTATGGCATGTACGACACTCGGAGACAAAAGGATACCAGGTATCCCACGGTCCTACCCGCCGATTCGACGTACGAGCGGCTCTCCCTTGCGCGTGATTATCATCATCGAGCTAGGTGGCTTTTCTACGCACGACCGATAGCTCCAACGAAAAGGCCGCGATCAGACGCCAGTCTGATCACGGCCCCTTGTAGACTGACGGTGCTTCACCGATGCGAGTGGCGAGGAGACCCGCCGCGGTCGTGTGCGCGCTCGTGGTGGTGCTCGAGCACATCGTGCATATCGTCGTGATCGTAACCAACGGCTTCATGCCATCTACGATGTTCGCGGGCACTCACATATCCGTACCACATGTCACGGTGCAGCCGCTCATGTTCGCGGTCCACCTCCCGATGCCACCGGCCATGTCGTTTCCCGAGCTCTCGGTGGATCCGATGGTGCCGCTGTCGACCCTCCCAATAGCGGCTGATCCTGTAACGGTAGTCAGGACGAACCCGCACCTCGCGCCAATGCGGAAGCGGATAGGACCATCTCACTGCGACGTCATCACTCAGCCGGAATGATGCCCCGACACGCACCCGCTGTGCCGAGGCCGGCGTAACCCAGATACCGAATACGAATACCGCAAGTACGCCGACAAGTGCTTTCCTCATGGCTGCCTCCTCTCGGTTTCGGACCCCAACGATGGGCTCCGTGAGGCCCGAGAGTTTGCAGTAGGTGTGCCAAGCATTAAATCATTGCATGACAATCAATTACGTCTATAGGCCAGCACAAAATATGTCCTGTTTAGAGGACGTTTGCGACGTTTGCGAACCAGTGCGCCATTGGCTCAGCGACAATTGCAGCGGGTGGTTTGAAGCCCAGGAAATCAGCCATAGCGCGGGACGCGTGACTCGTGACCCGGCAACTTGATTCTGATTCGGGGCAGTTCTAGCTTGATTCGAGCCACCCCGCTCCCCACGAGCGGGGTGACGTTTCTGGGGCTGTAGCTCAGCTGGGAGAGCGCCTGGATCGCACCCAGGAGGTCAGGGGTTCGAGCCCCCTCAGCTCCCTTGGGGCAGGTGTTAGGTCATAGGTGGTAGGAGTTAGGTGGGGGCCATTCGAACCCCTAATCCTACCACCTGACACCTA
>JBFHWR010000103.1:0-11602 GCA_041599395.1 Gemmatimonadales bacterium
ACGCCTGATCGATGTTCCCCAGGCCCAGGTGGATGCGTGCGATTGCGGCCGCGTTGGCGTTTCCCAAGTTGACGGAATCAATCGAAGACAGAATCTCACGCGCGCGATCCTGGCGTCCCACCACTGCGTGCATGTAGCCGAGCAGACCCCAAACAGCTGGAAGTTCGGGATCGAGTTCGACGACCCGCTCGAGTTCCGCAATTGCGTCGTCGGGCTGACCGACATACGCGTACACTGCTCCCAACAGGAATCGCGCCACCACAAGCGACGGCCCCAACTCCACGGCGCGCCGGCCGCGCGTGACGGCCTCGTCGTCACGACCTGCAATGCCGAGCGCCAGCGCGTGCACCGCGCCCATTACGGGGGACAAAGGGTCTAGTGCCGTGGCCCGACCGGCAGCGGCCACCGCCTCCTCGACGTGACCGTTGATCAACCGATTGTCGGAGTACCATTGATGAGCGGTCGCATAGTTGGGGTCGAGCGTACTTGCCTTCCGCAGGTCGGCAGCGGCTTCGTTCCAACGCCACAACGCGTTGAGCAAACCGCCCCGTGACGCGTAGGCGGCGGCTAGCGTGCTGTCGAGGGCGATGGCCCGATCTGCGGACTCGAGCGCCAGTCGAAACGCAGAGTCTGCTCGCGTGTCTCCGTAGAGCGGAAGTAATGCATATGCGTCCGCCATTCCCGCGTACGGTTCGGCATACTCGGGATCCCGCTCGACCGCCTGTCTGAAGAATTCCACGGACCTGAGGAGTGACACTTCACCTCGCTGCTCGAAGAAGAACCGGCCGCGAAGATAGAGGTCGTATGCCTCGATGTTTTCTGTCCGGCGCGGCTGTGCGGATGGTGTTGCCACGGATTCGCCAAAATGGCCGCGCAGCGCCGTGACGATGGAGCGAGACAGGTCATCTTGCATCGAAAACACGTCCTGGACTTCTCGCTCGTAGGTGTCTGACCACAACGCCAAACCGTCGGACGCATCCACGAGGGAGGCAGTCACCCGAATTCGCGATCCGCCCCTCCGCACCGTTCCTTCGAGGAGCGTCGCCACATTGAGGGCGCGTCCAATCTCCTCGACCGGCGCGTCCGAACCCTTGAACCGAAACGCTGCCGTGCGCGACGCGACGCGAAGACCCGGCACCTTGCTGAGGGCACTCGTCAGTTCGTCCGTCATGCCGTCGGCGAAATACGCGTTGGCGGAATCGCCACCTACGTTCACCAACGGAAGCACCGCGAGTGAATTGCCGAGTGCGTCGGCGCCGCTCGTGTTGGGCGGCACGGGTCGTGGTCGCGTGAAGAGGTAACCGGCACTCAATATCAGCGCGGCCGCCGTACCGACGATCAGCAGCGATCGTGAGCCGACTCGCGGCGACCGGACGGAGGCCGGGGCGGATTCCTTGGAGCCTGTTCGGACGTCAGCGCTCTCCAGGATGTCCACCAATTCCGCCGCCGACTGCGGCCGGTCCGCGGCGTCCTTCGCGAGACACCGCATGACCAGTTCGGCCAACCGAGGGGGGATAGACGAGACTCGGTCGGCAAGCGGCCGAGGCGGCTCGGCAATGTGTGCCGCCATGAGTGCCTGCGGGGACCGGTCGTGAAACGGCGGCGTCCCTGCCAACATCTCGTAGGCCATCACTCCGAATGCGTAGATGTCGGCTCGGTGATCGACGTTGGCATCGCCGGCGGCCTGTTCCGGCGCGATGTACGTTGGGGTGCCAAGGGACGTGCCGGCCCGTGTCAGGCCGGGATCGGTGCGCTCCTCCACCTGCTGCTGCGCCGTGTCGACGGCCTTGGCCACCCCAAAATCGGTCAGCGCAGCGGATCCGGAAGAGAGCAGCACGTTGTCCGGTTTGATGTCCCGGTGCACAACGCCGTTTTGGTGCGCGTAGGACATTGCCCGCGCAACATCCCGCAGGATCTGGATGCTTTCGCTGATCGATGGGGCGCCGGTCTGCTGCAAGCGGTGCCGCAGTGACTCACCTTCCACGAACGGCATGATGTAATACGGAAGGCCGTTCGATTCTCCCGCCTTCAGGATGCCCACCACGTGCGGATGCTGCAGCGCCGCCACCACCATGATCTCTCGATTGAACCGGTCCAGAGACACCGTCGCCGCGAGGTTTTCGAGCAGCACTTTGATCGCCACTTTGCGTCCGAGCGCGTTGTCGGTTGCCACGAACACGCGAGACATTCCGCCACCGCCGAGTTCTCGCTCGACGGTGTAGTCCTCGCCCAGAGTGGCCTGTAGCTGTGTCAACAAGTCCACGACGGTCCGGTTCCCCTATCGCAAGCGCGGGTTGACTGACAAGATACTCGGGCGCGGACGGCCACGCGGTGCTAGCGCAGCGGCCGGGCGGGCGGCAGATTCCCCCGCCGCGTCAGGAGGAACGGCAAACCGGCCCTCGGGCCGGCGACGGTGGGTGCAAGCATCTGCATCCCGGATCGTCCCTCCGTCGGACGGCTGCAGCGACACCTGCGGATGCGACCCTGCAACACCCGTTCGTTAGACGAGAGATCTAACTTGTTGTAGAAAAATGACTTCCGTAATTGTGACCCGAGTCACGCGATGCGGCGTGTTTGTTGCCACGACAAGGATTGGAACTCAGAAACCGCGTCTAGGAGCTGACTGACTCATGTTAAAAGTCCTCCGCCAGCCGATCGTCAAGCAGAACACGATCTTGGTACTCCGAGCGCTGAACATCCTGACCGGGACCTTCATTGCCACCACGATCGTCATGGGCGCCCTCTTGACCTACGGGGTGATCGAGTAAAGCAGCCGTACCGACCGCCTTCCGACCGCTCCCCTTCTCCAACGACAGCATTACGTAACCCGCACCAGCTCCCCGGCGATGAGACCGCGTCTGGAGCACAGGACTATCTTGACTCCCCGGCGGCCTCATGCTAATAACTACGCGCACCACTGCTGCACCGGCGGCACTCACCAGCCAAAAAAAAAGGAGCCTCTCGATGAAACGCTCTTTGGGGAACGCATTGCTACTCGCTGTTGCTCTGGCGTGGGTTTCTTCACAGAGTCTTCACGCTCAGGAACAAGAACGGACACGAATCGGCGTCGGCCCGACGGCCGGGTACGCGATTGACGCATCCGAGGCCTTTATCGGCGGCATGATCCGAATTGCCCCGCCAATCATGCTTGGGCCCACCTTGCCGCTCATGTTTGACGGTAGCTTCGAATACTATTTCGACGTCGAGGAGGCAAACCTGTTCGCACTTTCTGCCACTGCGCTCACCGAGTTCCTCATTCCTGATAGCCAGGTCAAGCCCACAGCGGGGGCGGGCCTCGCGATCACGCGTTTTTCTTCAGACATACCTGACATTTCGGACACCAACCTCAACTTGCAGCTTCAGGGCGGGCTCATGATCAACATCGTCTCGCTGGACGGTATGGTTCGTATCGGTGACAATACCGATTTGATACTTCGCGCCAGCGTTCTGTTTGGGAGCCTCATGAGATAACCCGCTGCAGGCTCACCGATCGTCTCGGCCAGCCCCCAAAGCGCGGGGGCTGGCGTTTTTTCTGCCCCTTCAGAGGTCTGCACCGACCGACCGTCCTGGCTAGATTTAACCGTCTTCCGGAGGACGGCTATGCCGAGAATTGAAGTCGGGACCGAACAGGTTTTTCCCATCCTCGAAGAAAACATTCTCGTCGATGGTTTCCATATTGTGATCGATCTCGAGCGCTCTCACGACTCGATAATGGTTGATGCTGTGCGGAAGAGAGAGTATCTCGATTGCTATTCGTACTTCGCCACGGCACCGCTAGGGCACAACCATCCAAAAATGTGCGACGAGCAATTTCATCACTCACTGCTCATCGCCGCGCTGGCCAAACCTGCAAACAGCGATGTCTATTCGCGCGAGTACGCCGGCTTTGTGAAAGAGTTCCGTGCGGTCGCAGCCCCTCCCGAATTCCCGCATCTCTTCTTTGTCTCCGGGGGATCCGTGGCGGTGGAAAACGCGATGAAGGCGGCGTTTGACTGGAAGGCGCAAGGGAATCGAGCGCACGGCATCGACGGAGGGGCTGATAAGATTCTGCACTTTCGCGACGCGTTTCACGGGCGGACCGGCTATACCCTTTCGGTGACGAACACCGATCCGGCCAAAACCAAGGACTTCCCAAAGTTCGCCTGGCCTCGCGTGTCGAACCCGATCATTCACTTCCCAATGAATGAGGCACGCGTCGCTGCGGCAGAAGCGGAATCATGCCAACAGATCGAAACCGCCTTCGCAAAGGATCCGCATGGGATCGCGGCCATCCTGGTCGAGCCCATCCAGGGCGAAGGAGGAGACAATCACTTTCGGCCTGAGTTTCTCGCCCGCCTGCGTGCATACGCGGATCGGTTTCATGCTATGCTCATTTTCGACGAAGTCCAAACCGGCTTTGGCACGACCGGGAGCATGTGGGCGTATCAGCAGCTCGGGGTCACGCCCGATATCGTGGCGTTTGGCAAGAAGACGCAAGTCTGCGGAATCATGAGCACCAAGCGGGTTGATGAAGTGCCGAACAACGTGTTCACGGTCTCGTCTCGTATCAATTCCACCTGGGGCGGGAACCTCGTCGACATGGTGCGCTGCGCGCGGATTCTCCAGATCGTCAAAGAGGATGGGCTCATCGAGAACGCCGCTCGCGTTGGACGTGTCTTCCTCGACGGCCTGCTCGGCTTGGAGCGCGACTTTCCGGGAGTCACCAACGCTCGCGGCAGGGGTCTCATGCTGGCCTTCGATCTGCCGGACGGGAAGAGCCGTGACGAGCTGCGCAGCAAATGCTGGGACGCAGGACTCGCGACCCTTCCCTGCGGGCCGCGTTCGCTCCGGTTTCGTCCGCCCTTGATCTTTAGCGAACACGACGTTCGGCGGACAATCGAAATCCTGCGAGACGTCTTGCGTTAGCAAGACCGTTGGAATCGGTCGAGGCAGCTCATCCACCCTACCTGCGAGCCGAGCGAGCTAAGTCATTTTCAACTTGAAGCGTAACGAACGGGGCGGGGCGCCGGCGGGGACCGCCTAGCGCACTGCCAGACCCGCAATATGCGGGCTGACCAAACGGGGAACGACCGAGCGGGGGACGCGAAATTCGTCGAATTCTACGGACGCAAACCCTGCACGTGCGATCGCCGTCCCAGTATCGCGGTTGATCCGACAACCGTCCCCAAAGAGGTACCAAAGCGGTTTCATCACGTGTTGCGCCACGCGGAGTGTGGTACGTTGACGGGCGGCCACATGCTCGATGAAGAGAAACCGGCCACGGGGGCGGAGCACGCGGCGCACTTCAGACAGGCTGCGCGCAAGGTCCGGCACCGAACAAAGAGCGATGGTTGCAATGACCACATCGGCGATCGCACTCGGAATGTCCAGGATCCCGTTTCGCGTTCCGCGAAGTTCCGGCTCGATCCCGGCTTCCCCCGCGCGCTCGCGGAGGGCGCGATGCATATAAGGGTTGGGTTCGACGCCGATCCATTGAACATCGGACGGCAGATACTTGAAGTTCACTCCGGTCCCAGGGCCGATCTCGACGACCGTTCCGGCGATGCCGTCGAACAATTTCCGCTTCCGCTCCGACATCCATGCTTCGTAGTCGCTCTGGAACCGGTCATAGCACCGCGCGAAGAAACGGGAGTACATGCCCCGCTTCACATCTTGACTGGCAGTCACCTGGAGTTTCCGCTCGAGGTCTGAACAGGCTACGGCATCACCTGCTCGGCGGCGACAAACCGGCGAGTGATCTCGAACATCAGACGCGTCCCCCGGTGTACGTTTTCCTCGGTGACACGTTCGTTGTTCCCATGAACGCCCCCCGAATCCTCGATAGGCGTTACCGTAGGAAAGAAGCCGTAGCTCACGATACCGAGGTCGCGAAAGAAGTGGCTGTCGGTGAATCCGCCAACCACGGACGGGACAATGGGCGCTCCGGGAAACTCCGACTGAATGACGCGCTGGATCGAGCGGTACAGCTCCGTGTCGGTGGTTGACACAGCGGGTGTGAACCCCATGATGCGTTCCATTTGGATCCGGTCGTCTGCAATCACCCCGCGCAACTCGGCGATAAACGCCTCCGGATCCTGATCGGGCAGCAGCCGGCAATCCAGCTCCGCCGATGCCTGCGGGGGAATGACGTTGATCTTGTTCGATGCCTCGAGCACGGTCATCGAGCACGTGTTGTGCGTGAGTGCGTGCAGTCCGGGATTCTCATCGTGCAACCTGGACATCAGCTCGGCGTTCCGGACCGTGGCGCTCATGTCGCGGAACGCGTCATTCCACGGTGGCTTCGCGTTGGCGCCCAACCCGCTGAAATACGTGTCGACCGCCGGCACAATCCGGAATGCAAACGTGTGCCGGCGCACGCGGTCGAGCGCGGCCACGAGGCGGGTGACCGCCGATTCCTTGAGTGGCCGAGATCCGTGTCCGGGTTGGCCCGTTGCCACCAGCCGGAACCACCACGGCACCTTTTGCGTTACCTCGATCCCAAAAGCGGGGCGCCCCTCGACCAGCATGCCGCCGCCGCCTTCGTTGAGCAAGAACCCAACACCCTCGAACAGCTCCGGCCGGTTCTCGACCAACCAGCCAGCGCCAAAGTATCCGCCAGCCTCCTCATCGGCGGTGGCCATGAAGATCACGTCCCGATTGAGCGGGATCCCGGATCGGTGGAGCGCGAGAAACGTCTGCAGGTGAAGGATGCCGCCGGTCTTCGTATCGAGCGCCCCTCGGCCGTAGATGTAGCCGTCTTCCAGTTTACCGGAGAGCGGGTCGTCGTCCCAGTATCGCTCGTCGGCCGGCACGACGTCGATATGATGCAGCAGAATGAGCCCTGGTTCATCCCCGCCCTCGAGCGTCGCCCAAATGTTTCCCCGCCCCGGCGCCGACTCGGCGGTTTCGTAGCGGATCCCCTCGGCATCGAAGATCCGCGCAAAGAACTCGACGCCTCGTGTCTCGTTGCCCGGCGGGTTGATCGTATTGATCCGGAGATACTCTTGGAGGTATCCCACGGCCTCGTCGCCGAGCGCTGTCATATCGACGGTCTGCCCCGTTGATGCTGCGGTTACGGCGACGGAACCTGCGAAGGCCAAGAGGATGGCCCGAGTGAGAGACTTCATTGGCGTATGCATGGCCCTCAAGCTACCACGTAGGGCCGGAGCGACGGAAGGTGAGGGCGTGAGGATCCCAACCCCTCCTACCCCTCGTCAGGCTGGTGGGTTAGTTGGACGAGGTCGGTCGTAATCGCTCGAGAATGGACGAAGCGACGTTGTCGACCAAGATCGACCAGTCGCTGCGCCGTGCAACCGCCTGGCGCGCGCGCGCTTCTCGGGACAGAGGCCCATCCGAAAGCGCTTCGGCCAACGCTGCCGACCACGCTATCGAATCTGACGGCAGCCAAAGTACCTGTTCGAACTCGCGCAAAGAGCGAATCGGCGTCCCCACAACCGGGCGCCCCGTGGCCAAGTATTCCGGCAGTTTGAGCGGGTAGATCGAGTCCGTATAGGAGTTCAACGCATACGGCATGATGCACACGTCGAAGTGCTGGACGTAGCCAGGGAGCGCGGTCGCTGGCTTTCCTCCGAGAAAGTACACGTTGGGGAGGGCGTCCAGTCTCGACATCGGCTGCTGGATTTCGGGATGGGGTGACGGAGCACCGACAAAAACGAACGAGTAGTTGACGTGTCGCTGAGCCAGATCGATCAGCAGCCGCCAGTCGAGCTGTTTCTTCAGATAGCCGCTATAGCCCACTCGCGGATGCGGGATCGCTGCCAGGTCCTCGGGCTGGGGTACGGGCGTTGCATACGCCTCATAGTCCACGCCTTCCGGTGCGAATTCGGCGTCAGGGTGAAACTCCCGTACGCGCTCGAGCAGCTTGGGGGATATCGCAAAGACGTGATCCACCGAGCGCAAAACACGCTGCTCCTCGGCCGTTGTGCCATCCGCATCCATCGCAAAGGAGTAGTCGTCATCGACATGGTAGCAGCGGAGGTCGAACCCTGGTGCCGCGAGCGCCGGCTCGAACTGCGGATGCCATAGATAGAGTACGAAGCGCTTGCAGCCTCTCCTCTCCAGGGCTCGTCGCGAACGCTCGAGCCGCCTGAGAAGACTCTGCCGCGCAACCGCTGCGGGCCTATACAGGTGGGGAAGCCATGGCGGCGCTCGATCGACTTCGAATCCGTCGCCCTCCGGCCCAATCCGGACCGGAGACGGCCGGCTGCGGAATGCGTCACGCCACTCGTGGGCCGGTTCCAACCAGCGCACGTGAAAGTACTTGCCAAGACGCGACAGCACGTGATGTGGCGTCATCCAGCGATCGCCCCACATATGATAAACGAGCGCCACGACGCCGGTGTCGGCATGCGCCAGACGGCCTGTTACGGTCCCCACGGCCTATGGTCGCGAACGAGGCATTCGACGGGGGCAGGCGGCAACGGTGCCAAGCCGGGACCGCATCTGAAACGCGCGGCCGATTCATGATGGGTGAGTGGCGTGGCAGATCGCATCGGGGAAAACATTCTCACGATTGGATCCGGACATTCTGTAGTACGGATCACCGGTAGCAACTGAGCGTCCATGGATCAGAACGCGTGCATCCGCGTATGATTGAGAGTCAGTAGCTAAGCACCAGGCACTTGCACAAGTGTCGATCTAGAATGCAAACAACCTGGTAAACTTGACGGTCAACACCCGATCGATAATGCGGTCTCGAACACCGTCGGCGAGATCACGCCGTTCGGTAAACACCAGAAACACGTCGCTGAGCGGCGCGTGAATGAAGTTCACCCGCAAGTTGGTGACCAGCTCATCCGCCGACCGATTGTATTGCAGGAACGCGCTCACTTGACGGCGTTGCACGGGGCGCGCCACCATTTTCATGGACAGAGGGTACCGGCTCACCCGCCCAAAGGAAGGATCAGCACCTTCCAATGATACAGTCAGAGTTCCCGGCGTTCCACCGCCCGATCGGCCTGGGCCGGGCGACGGCGCTGGTGGTCGGAACGATCATCGGCGCGTCGATCTTCGTACAACCCTCGGAGATCACGGGTCAGATACCCTCGGCCTCAGGGGTGTTCTTCGTCTGGGCCGTCGCCGGTGTCCTGACCCTGTTCGGCGCGCTCGTGACGGCCGAACTGGCCTCGGCCTTTCCGAAATCGGGTGGCGTCTACGTGTTCTTGAACGAAGCCTACTCTCCTGCCGTGGGTTTTTTATGGGGCTGGGGCATGTTCTGGAGCATGCACTCAGGCATCATCGCGGCCATCGCTGTGGTGTTTGCACGATACGTAGGGTATTTCTTTCCGCTCACCGACTTGTTCATCCGTTTTGTCGCCATTGCCGGCATCGTCCTGCTATCGGCAGTGAACTATGTCGGTGTCAAACACGGTAGCGCTCTTCAAACGGCGTTCACCATCGGCAAGGTTGGTGCCGTCACGCTCATTATCGTCGTGGGGTTCCTCGTCGGATCGCCTCCCGACGCAGCCATGATGCCGAGTAACACCGTTTCCCCGACGTCAACAATCCGGAGCGCCTCCGCCGGAGAATTCGGCATTGCGCTGATTGCAGGCCTGTTCGCCTTCGGTGGATGGCACATGGTTACGTACACCGCCGAGGAAACGCGGACGCCCCGTGCGACCATCCCCAGGGCGCTGCTTCTCGGCATCGCCATCGTCACCGTGTGCTACGTCGGATTGAATGCGGTTTACCTCTACGTTCTTCCCTTTGAAACCGTGGCCACGTCGAGCCGGGTGGCGGCCGACGCTGCCGATGCGGTGATGGGAACCGGCGGCGGAGCGTTCATGTCGGCTCTCGTTATCTTCTCGACGTTTGGCGCGCTGAGTGGCATCATTCTCGCCGGGCCACGGGTGTACTTCTCGATGGCGCGTGATGGACTGTTGTTCCGCCGGTTCGGAGAGGCGCACCCCCGGTTTCGAACACCGCATCGGGCCATCGTGCTCCAAGCGGCGTGTGCTTCCGCGCTCGTCGCAACCGGCTCGTATCGAGCGCTCTTCACACGAGTCATCTACACCGAGTGGATCTTCTTTGCCTTGCTGGCCGTAGCGCTCTTCGTGCTCCGGCGCCGGCCTCACTATGCACCCGCCTACCGAACCTGGGGGTTCCCAGTCATCCCTGCAGTGTTTGTGATGGCGTCCGGCGCCATCGTCCTCAATCAAATCGTGACCGATCCGCTCGAGAGCGTTGTAGGGTTGTCGCTCGTCGCCGCTGGGCTGCCCGTGTATTATGTCTGGGCCAAGAAATCACGTAACTCCCACGGAGCGGGAACGTGAAAACGATTGACTTTCACAACCACTATTATCCACCGTCCTACTTGAACGCCCTCCGGGCGGAAAAAGGAATCACGCGGGTCTCGACCGATGCGGCTGGAAACCCAATGCTGCATACACCTGGAGACATCAATATTGTCGTCCCAGGGCACCGAGACATCGACTTCCACCAAGCCGTCCTCGATCGGGAAGGCGTCGATATGCAAGTGCTCTCTTTCACTGCTCCGGGAACCGATATTCACCGGCCGGACCGCGCGGTCGCCCACGCGCACATGGTGAATGACAGCTTCGCAGAGATCACACGAGAGCGCCCAGACCGTTTCACGGCGCTTGCGACACTGCCGATGAGGGACCCGGCGGCCGCAGCTCGGGAAGTCGAGCGAGCGACGAGCGAGTTGGGCCTCAAAGGCGTCATGATCTTCAGCAACGTGAATGGCGTGGGGCTCGATGACGAGCGCTTCTGGCCCGTCTACGAACGAGCCGACGCGGCTCAGGCCGTCATCTACATCCACCCAACGTACCCAGTGGGTGTTGAAGCGATGACGAAGTATTGGCTGATGCCATTGGTGGGGTTCACGTTCGATACAACGCTCGCTGCGGCGAGCCTCGTGTTCAGCGGCGTGGTCGAGCGGTTCCCCAGAATCAGATGGGTCTTGGCACACCTCGGCGGCGCCATTCCATATCTTGCCGAGCGTTTGGATCGTGGCTTTCATGCGTTCAAAGAATGCCGCACACACATCTCGAGGCCGCCCAGCGACTATCTACGGCGTTTTTATTACGACACGGTCAATTTCGACGTGCGTGCACTCCGGCTGGCAATTGATTTCGCGGGAACAGACCACCTTTTGGCTGGCAGCGATTACCCGCATCAGATCGGCAGTATTCGCGCCATGTTCCAAAGCATCGATGCACTCGCAATCACCGAGCGCGAAAGCGCAGGCATTTTGGGGGACAATACGGCGCGTTTGCTGGGACTGTAGGTACCTTGCTCACCGTTTCATCAGCCGCTTCAAGAGCTGAATCTGTCCGGCATGGTATAGATCGTGCGCGGCGATGCCGTGGATATGTTCGACATAGGTCCATTTTGATTCAGGCGCACGGGTACCGAGTTTATTCGGTTGGAACGTGCGAATGGCGTCCCGCAGAAGATCGTGTTGGTCCTTGAGCAAAGCGACATCACGCCGGAGCGCGGCCGGCGTGGCGCCGCCCGAAGCGGCGGGATCGGGCCAGTTGCTGGGCGTTCGCGGGAAACTCAATGATTTGTCGCCGGTCAGCCGCCGGCGCACGATGTATTTCCAGTATGCCGTATGAAGGACCAGCTCCCAGATGTTGTG
>JBFHWR010000104.1:0-11571 GCA_041599395.1 Gemmatimonadales bacterium
CCGATCGTGCCAGGGGCTCCCGGGCACGGAGAAGGGCACAATGCCGGGCAAGCGGTGAACATCACTGCGGCGCTTGCGGTGAAAGACATCATGGAGCGGGAGGGCCTACCCGGGACAATCCACATTTGGCCCGGAGTTGCAGAAGAGCAGCTTGGCACCAAGGCGTACCTGGTCCGCGCGGGTGTGTTCGACAACGTTGACGTCGTGTTGTATGCGCACGTTGGATCCAACCTCTCCACCGGGTGGGGAATTACGCCAGGAACGGGCTTGATATCGGCGCTGTTCACGTTTGCGGGGAAGAGTGCGCACGCGGGTGGTGCACCGTGGCGCGGCCGGAGCGCCGCAGATGCCGTTCAGCTCATGGAGATCGGGTGGAACTTCCGACGCGAACACCTTCGGCTGCAGCACCGATCGCACTCCGTCGTCGTGGACGGCGGTGACCAGCCAAACGTTGTGCCGCCACACGCGTCCATCTGGTTCTTCTTTCGGGAGCGCAACTATCCCGAGATCCAGCAACTGTTTGCGATTGGGGACTCCATAGCCCGGGGTGCCGCGATGATGACCGGTACAGAACTCGCATCGGTGCGAATCTTGGGTTCTGCGTGGCCGGGACACTTCAACAAGACCATCGCCGAGACGATGTATGTAAACATCGGGACGGTGGGTCTTCCCGAGTGGAGTGAGTCGGACCAGGTCCTCGCGAGGGCCGTGCAACGAGAGGTCGGAGGACCGGCGAGAGGACTTGCGACAGCGCTTGCCCGCTTACGGCCGGCGCTGCGCGAGGACCAGCGCCAGGCGGGCTACGCCGACGACATCGGGGACATATCGTGGAACGTACCGACCGCCGTGCTCTCCTTCCCGTCGAATATCCCAGGGTTGCCTGGTCACAACTGGTCAAACGCCATCGCCATGGCGACACCGATTGCCCATAAGGGTGCGACCGCCGGCGCCAAGGTGCAGGCAATGACGATGCTCGATTTCTTGACGCGACCGGAGCTTGTCGAGCAGGCGTGGACCTACTTCCGGGACGTGCAGAGCAGGGAAATGACCTATCAGCCGCTCATTCGGCCAGAGGATGAGCCCGCCATCGAGACCAATCGGGCGATCATGGAGCAGCATCGGTCGGCAATGCGAGCGTACTACTTCGATCCCAGTCGGTTCGACACGTATCTCGAACAATTGGGGGTCGAGTATCCGGTGCTTCGGCAGCCGGACGGGCAGTGCCCAATGGGAATGACGCCGTAGCTGGCCGGCAGCCCGCCGTCACCAGCTAGGGAGGGCTTGCACCAACTCCAGTGGCTGACGGCGATTCGATTCTGGCGGTGTTCTCATCGCCGGTTTCTTCCCGGACGGCGCGGGAGAACAGCGTGAGATTCCGGTCCGACAAGAACCGCAATAACAGCTTGGTCCACGACGAATGCGAGGATAGCGTGTTATACCACGTGGGAGCGGTTCTTTTGATACTGGGCAACTTGTTCCATGGTACCGACGGGAAATCGTGGTGCTCGTAATGGTATCCCACGTTGAACGCGAACGCATTCATGCGGCCGTAGTAGCTGTGTGTCTCCTGTAACGAATCGACGAGGTAATGTCGTTGGATCCAGCGCGCTCCGAGTGGGTGAAGGCCGATCGAGAAGAAGAGGGAAAGCAGCAGGTACATGAGGGCTTTCGGCCCAAACACCGCGTAGACGGCGACATCTAGCGAAAGCTGGACGACAATGTTGAGCACAATCCAGCGGTCAACGTGCTTCACGCCCCTGAGGTGGAGCGGCCTCGTTGCCTGAACGATTGGGAAGAGAAGGAGCCACAACGCTTTGCGGAGGTGCGAATTACCGACGAGCCGCGCTTCCCAACGGCCTGGCAAATCGGCATCCAGCTCGTACACGCCTTGGTACACATGATGTTTCAAGTGATACTTCCGAAACGACACAGCTGTGGGAACAATGAGCGGAACGTTCGCGAGGATGCTTGCCAGAATGTTCAACGATCGTTTCTTGAACACGAGGTTGTGTGTGCACTCATGGATCATGACGAAGAGTGCATGATTTGCGATCGCGCCGACCAGGTACGCGAGTCCCAAGACGAGCCACCAGGGCTGGTTCGCCAGGAGCATGGCCAGGCTCAATTGGAACCCAACTAGGCCGACAATGATGACGAAGCTATAGGGGTTCTTCCCGATGAAACTGCGAATTTCAGGATGGTCTGACAGGATTTGTTTGGTGCGCAGTCGGTGTGGTTCGTCAGAGTCTGAGTGATAGAAATCGGTGTGTTTCGTATTCATCGTTGGACAACGTGATGTGTCGAGGGGTGGCGCCCCATTCGGAAACGCGTGACCGTATCTTAGCGACTAAAGCCGTCGGTCGCCAGAGCGTGCCACGGGAGGGCGGCCATGGCCTCACATTCTGGCAACGGCAATCGAGAGGAAGCGTATCATGGGCGGCGCGAAACAAGGGACAGCGTACCAGTCGTTTTCCTACCTCGACGCTGGGAGCGAATATCGAGCCTTTGAACTGGCGGACTAAATCGACCGGGTGGCGGCGGGGGTGGTGCCGTTAACGGACGAGGAAGAGGACCGTGTTGGCCGCCTGATTCGAGACAACGTGTTGATCTCCCTCCACGAGCACCTCGGTGTGTTCCCTGCGGACATACGCGAGTCGCCTGCCTACACGCATGAGGGACGGATGGCTACGGCGTTTGAGGGGCTGGCGGGAGCTGCTTGGGACGCGGTGTTCGACAATCTCATGGATGGGATTCTCAACATCGAGTCCAAAACCGGTTGGAAGTGGACGGAGGTGCTCCACGACCTCGGCATGCGGCTGTGCGATCTCGCGCATCAGGATTTTCTCGTGCATTGCACATCGGTGGATGGCATTCTCGCAGCGCACCGCAGCGGTAGGATTGCATGGATTGCCTCCATCGAGGGCGCGGCAATGATTGAAAATGAACTCGATCGCATCGAAATACTGTACGGGTTTGGGGTGCGGGCACTCGGCATCACGTACAGCGAAGCCAACGCGTTGGGGTCCGGGCTGAAGGAACCTCGGGACGGAGGCCTCACGGTCTTCGGCAAGCGTGCCGTGGAGCGGATGAACAAGGTCGGTATGCTCATCGACTGCTCTCACTGCGGTGATCAGACCACGCTCGATGTCATCGAGACCAGCGAGTTTCCCATCCTTCTGAGCCACATTGGGGCGCGTGCACTGTGGGAGTCCAACCGACTGGCGCCGGATGAGGTGTTAGAAGCGTGTGCCAAGAAGGGAGGTGTCATCGGAGTCGAAGCGGCTCCGCATACGACCCTCGCTCGGAAGCACACGACGCACACGCTCGAGTCGGTGATGGAGCATTTCGAATACATCGCGTCCCTGGTTGGGATCGACCACGTCGGATTCGGTCCGGACACCCTGTACGGAGACCACGTGGGATTGCATGACGTCTACGCCGGGGCGCTCTCGATCAAAGAGGCGCACGCGCCGCGAGCACAGACCGGCGTCCGAAATCCGCCGTACGAGAAGGTTGAGTTCGTCCGGGGCCTCGAGAATCCCACGGAGGGCTCGCACAACATCATCCGGTGGCTCGTGAAACACGGCTACGGGGATGAGGACATCGCCAAGGCGATGGGCGGGAATGCGCTACGGTTGTTGAAGGAGGTGTGGGTGTGAGTGGAGAGTCGGGAGTGGAGAATTCAGGGCTCGGAGCGGGCTGGCGGGTCCCGGAGCGGGCGTCAGTGAGCGGTGCCGTGGTTGGGATGGTTACAGTGACACGCTTTGCAGACCGCGAAGGGAGGCGCCAGACTGCGGAGAGAACGACTGACGAGGACTGCATCCAGCGTCTACTCGACGAGTTCGATCTTGTCGGGCCGGTTGGGCACCACGCACAGAAACTCGAACGGCTCGTCTCCCGTCGCCTCGTACCAGTGAGGCGTCCCCGCGGGAATGTACACGACATCGCCGTGCTTCACGCTGATCGTCGTGTCGCCGATGCCGATTCGCGCCGTCCCCCGAAGGACGTACTGCTCGTGCTCCACGGTGTTGGTGTGGGCCGGCATGCCCCCGCCGGGCTGCATGATGAACCGCCGCATCGCGAAGTTAGGTCCCTGATCCGGTCCGACAAGTATTTGCCGCGCGGTTTTCGTTCCAGCGCTCACTGGCTCCTCTGGGATTTCGGATACGTGTTTCACCGACATGACATGCAGCTCCCCGTGTGCGGTTGACTACGCCGACGATACGCTGAAACGGCCGTTCTCGCCAGTTTCGTCGCGTTCGTCCGCAACCGCTCACGAGCTCCCGTGGACGATCGGGGCGACCGCTCGACGGTCACGCTCACCTTGGATCGTCCTCCGTCAAAGCACGCGCCAGGTGCCACCTCGAGCGCCCCGGGCCGGAAGAAACAGTCGACGAAGCCTCTCGGCTGGCCAGGCGCCTCGCCCCACTCCATCTTAAAGTAGCGGAAGTCCATCCTCGTCGTCCTTCTGGCCCGAGGTTCGTCGTGAGAAATACCATCCTTTCCCTGTTCGCGGTTGCTGTGATCGGTCACGTGAGCGCGGGATGCGCTGGTGAGGCGACTTCGGCGGCAACCTATGACGTCGTCATCCGCGGCGGCACGGTGATCGATGGCTCAGGTGCTCCGGGGTTTCGAGCCGACGTTGGGATTCGTGGTGATCGCATCGTCAGGGTGGACCGCAATGGGATTGCCGGCGACTCGGCTGCCATGGTTATCGATGCGGAAGATCTCGTGGTCGCTCCGGGTTTCATCGATAACCATGCGCACATCCAGACCACGATTCACGAGCACCCATTTGCCGAGAACTTTTTACGACAGGGAATCACCACCATCTTGGCGACTCTCCATAGTGGCGATCAGCCATGGCCGCTGGCAGCATACATGGCGTCGCTCCGGGTGGCTCCAAATGTTGGGTTCTATGCCGGGCACACCTGGACGCGAAAGCAGGTGCTCGGGCTGGAAAATCGGGCGCCGTCTGCGTCCGAACTGGACGAAATGAAAGCGTTGGTGGATCAGAGCATGCGGGAGGGTGCGATCGGTTTCACCACCGGCCTGCTCTACGTACCCGCCAACTACGCGGAAACGGAGGAGATCATTGAGCTGGCAAAAGTTGCCGCTCGTCACGGCGGGGTGTACGTCTCCCATATGCGCAACGAAGGGCCTGGACTGATCGAGTCCGTGGCCGAAGTCATCCGTATCGCGTCGGAGGCGGGGATTCCTGCGCAAATCAACCACCACAAGGCGGTGGGCGTCGCGCAGTGGGGTTGGTCAACCAAAACGTTGGCCATGATCGATTCTGCAAACGCCGCAGGACTGGACGTGAAACACGACCTCTATCCGTACACGGCGTCGAGCACGGGTTCCAGCATCCTGTTCCCGCAGTGGGCGCTCTCCGGCGGGCGTGATTCGCTTGCCGCGCGCTTGGCCGATCCCGCCACACGTGGACGCATCGAACGGGAGATGGAACGTATCATGGAGCAGGAGCGGGCGGGTGAGGATTTAGCCCGTATTCAATTCAGGGTGGTTCCCTCCGATGTGCGTTACAACGGCCGCACGCTCGCCGATCTCGCGCGTGACCGGGGCATGCCGAACTCACTTGCAAGCGGCATTGCGCTCGTCATCGAGCTGCAGCTCAGAGGCGGTTTCAGCGCCATCTACCACAGTATGGACGACACAGACGTACAGCGCATCATGCGTCATCCGCTAGCCATGATCGAAACAGACGGAGATCCGGTCGGGTACGGAGTGGGTTTTCCCCATCCGCGGAGTTACGGGGCGTTTCCCAGAGTCCTCGCGCGGTACGTGCGGGAGTTGGGTGTGCTCCCTCTCGAAACCGCGGTTCGAAAGATGACCGCGATGCCGGCAGATCAGATTGGGCAGCATGAGCGAGGTCGCATCGGTGAGGGCATGTTCGCGGACGTCACCGTCTTCGACCCGGCAACCGTGCAGGACCGAGCGACATTCACCGATCCGCATCAATACCCGGTGGGCATACTGCATGTCCTCGTGAATGGTGAGCCAGTCATTCTGAATGGCGCGTTCACCGGTGCCAGACCTGGCCGGGTTCTTCGGGGTCCGGCACGCCGGGTGGAGGAGTGACCGCATGGCACACCAAGCGAGCAGTGCGTGGTCGTTGAGATGGTCGTTTGTTCGGAAGCTGGCGTGCCTGGTTTTGGGGGTTGCGCCGACATCGCTCCAGGGACAAGCCTACGCCGCCGCGCGACATGGCGGCAACTACATGCACAACTACTACTTCCCGCCCGCACCAAGCTCGACTCCGTGGGCGCCCACCTGGTCGCCGGACGGCAATGCCGTTGCCATCGCGATGAGTGGATCGATCTGGACGGTCGATCTTGCGACCGGCGCCGCGACGGAAGTCACGTACGGCCCAACGTATCACTCATTGCCCGACTGGTCGCCGGATGGTCAATGGATTGTGTATACCGCGGACGACAAACACCGGACGATTCAGCTGGAGATAGTCAATCTCGTCTCGGGCGCATCGCACGCGCTGACAGACGACGAACATATCTACACCGACCCCGCGTTTTCACCCGATGGAAGGCTGCTCGCCTACGTTTCGACCAAGCCGAACGGGTATTTCAACGTCTATGTCCGGCCGATCCGCGACGGACAATGGGTTGGAGACGAGATCGCCATCACGCGGGACAATGACTTCGGCAGGAGCCGACTCTACTTCGGTCGCTGGGATATGCACATCACACCGACCTGGATGCCCGATGGAAGCGAACTGCTGTTCATATCAAACCGAGGCCAGGCGCTCGGCTCCGGACACGTGCTGCGCGTGCCGGTTGAGCGTAACGGTATCGCGCGTGCGCGTACGGTTCTGGCCGACCAAACGCTCTACCGGACCCGTCCGCATGTATCGCCTGACGGCAAGCGTTTCGTGTATTCATCATCTAGTGGCGCAGCGGACCAATTCAACAATCTCTATGTGCAGCCAACCGTTGGTGGTGAGCCTTACAAACTGACGTTTTTCGAGCATGACGCGTTTCACCCCCGCTGGTCGCCGGACGGGCAATGGATCGCGTACATCTCAAATGAGGCGGCGTTGCCGCAGCTGGCGCTGCTGGAAACGTATGGCGGTCAGCGCCACGACGTACGCGTGACGTCACGCGGTTGGAAACGTCCCATGGGCTCGCTCTCGGTGTTGCTTGCGGACAGTGCAACCGGGGGCAGCACGGCAGCGCGGATTCACCTGACCGCGTCGGATGGGAAGTTGTACGCTCCGGAGGACGCATACGCTCGGGTCGGATGGGCTGGGGATCCGCTGTTTCACGCGCAAGGATATTTCGAAGTCACGCTTCCCGTCGGCACGGTTCGCCTGACCGCCGTCAAGGGATTCGAATATTGGCCACGGAGCCTCGAACTCGAGATCGAACCCGACAAGGTCACGAGCGGCACGATGACGTTGGTACCCATGGCGGACATGTCAGCCCACGGATGGTACAGTGGCTCCACCCACGTCCATATGAACTACGCCGGCAATCTGCGCAACAGCCTCGAGAATCTGATGATGATGTCGGCGGCCGAGGATCAAGACATCGTGAACGAGCAGATCGCGAACAAGGACAATCGCGTGCTCGACCATCAATTTTTCATTCCGGGTGGTATGGCGCATCCGATCTCGCAACCGGATCGGTTGCTCGTGGTCGGTCAGGAATACCGGCCACCGTTTTACGGGCACGTGTTCATGCTGGGTCTTCGGGACCATCTCATCTCACCTTTCGTCACTGGTTACGAGGGCACGGCCATCGAAAGCCTCTATCCGAGCAACACGGACATGCTGCGGAAGGCGCGGGCCCAGGGGGCAACGGTTGGCTACGTTCATCCGTTCTCCGGCGACCGCGACCCGCTCGACGGCAACTTGGGCGGCGCCAAGGGCTTCATGGTCGACGCCGTGCTCGGCACGACCGACGCTCTGGAATGGTCGGTTGCCAGTCGCGCGGGCTTCTATCCCCTCTATGCCGTCTGGAACAACGGAATACGCGTCACCGCGACTGGAGGGGAGGACTCGATCAGCGATTTGCAGCGAAGCAAGCTGGTCGGATCGATTCGCACATACGTGTGCACGGACCAGCGCGGGCTCACGATGGACGGATGGTTTGCAGGACTTCGTGATGGCCGCGCGTTCGTATCAAACGGACCACTCGTCGACTTTGCGGTTGACGGGCGAACGCCGGGCCACGAGGTCCGACTCCCGCCGGGCGGGGCGGACGTCGCAGTGACGGCAACTGTCCAATCGATCACGCCGCTCGAACGATTCGTTGTGGTGTACAACGGGCAGACGGTGGACGAAGTGCAGGTTGAGGGCGCCCGGCGGCGGCTGACATATTCCGGCACGTTCGCCGTCACGCAGAGCGGCTGGTTCCACGTGCTCGCTGAGGGCGCCGATGCGGAACGCTTCCCCCTGGATGTCCAGTATGCACAGGCGTTCACGAATCCCGTGTGGGTCTTCGCCGGTGACCAGCCGGTACGCGATCGCGAGTCTGCGGAATACGGCGTGCGCTGGATCGACAAGCTGCAGGGCCTCGCAGAGGCGTGGCCCGGATGGCGCTCGCAACGCGAGGTCGACCATGTGCTCGGACAGTTTCAAGAAGCGCGGCGACTATACATCGCGCTTGCCGCCGAAGACTCGTCCGGCGAGGGCCAACCGGCCAAACTGATCGGCGCATCCCTCGATGGGAACCCGGACTTCGGCGACTGCCGGAGGGCGCCGCGGGAGTAGGCACCCAATCACACGGCTCGGTGGGGACGGGGCCGATTGTTGGGAGTCCTGGACCCCGGGCTCGTGACTCACGGGTTCTTGAGCGGATCCTCCCGCACGGTCACGATACCGCGCGCGCTGTTGCCGTCAGCTGTGACGGTGACCCGGTATGATCCCGCATCCGCAACATGGGCCCTGAGTTCCTCCCCGTAGAACCCGAAGAACGCCTCGTCGCCGACGACTTGGCTGAAGGCAAGCAGCTGCTCCCGCACGTCAAACAGGTCACGCGTATCGACGGCGGTGTCGAGCCGCTGTTCGATGTGGGTCAGATGATCCAACAGTAGTCGGCGGGCATCCTGCTTGTCGGCATACTGGGCGTCCTCATACAGGCTCGGGTACCGCTGTCGCGCGAGCAGGTCTTTTTGCATTTGCCCGAGATGCTCCTGGTTGCGTGTTCTCGAGACGCGGTCTCTGATCACTGCGAGTATTGCGGCGAGCGAGCCCCGATGCTGCGCGATCACCTCTGGCGGCGGCGGGAAGCGGAAGTCCCACCGCGCCGTGTTGATGCCGCGATGGCCTGCTACCCGGAAGCTGTGTCCATGGCCACCGAGCGGGTCCTCGATCAGGATGACGACGGAATCTCGTGGCGCCGAACGGAGGTAGAAGTTGATGGGTGCGCCCCGTGGAGCATTAGGGCCGCGGAACTTGAAGTGATTCTGGATCCGACCCTTCGACTGGTTCAACCACTTGGTGCCCACCGGGTTCTCGAACACGTGCACCGGGGTCTGAAGCACCTGGTGTGTGAGCTGTTGGAGCGGGGTGATGTCGTCCGCGATCCAAATGCTCCGGCCGTGGGTTCCCGCGACGAGGTCGTTCTCCCGCGGATGGATGACCAGATCGTGTACGGCGACCGGCGGCAGCTGTTCCATGAAACGAGTCCAACTCATCCCACCGTCGACCGTAGCGAACACGCCAAACTCCGTACCGACGAACAGCAGGTCCGGGTTCTTCGCGTCTTCGACAATCGTATAGATACTGTTGCCCGGGTTGGCGCGGGGAATGTTGCTCGCGATATCGCGCCACGTCGCACCGAAATCGTTGGTTTTGTAGACGTATGGGTTGGTGTCGTCCCACCAATGTCCGTCGAACGTTACGTACGCGGTTGCCTGATCGAAGTGCGACGCCTCCACGCGGCTGGTCCAAATGCCATCCGGCAATCCCGGGATGCGATTCCCGACGTCGCTCCACGTTGACCCGCCGTCGCGCGTGACGTGCACACGCCCGTCGTCCGTCCCGACCCAAATGACGGCGCTATTGAGCGGCGACTCGTCGATCGTATAGATCGTATGATGGTTTTCGGCGCCGGTCGCATCCTTGGTCAACCCGCCGCTATTGGTCGAGTTCCGTGTCGCCGGGTCGTTCTTCGTCAGGTCCGGGCTGATGATGCGCCAAGTGTTCCCCCGATCTACGGATTTGAACAAATAGTTGGACCCGACATAGATCGTGTGCGGATTTGACGGCGACATGACGAGCGGCGCATTCCAGTTCCACCGGAATTGCGGCGGGAGAATGCTGCCATTGATCGTTCGGTTCGGGATGTCACTCCACAACCAGCGTTCCTGGGGATTGATCGAATAGTTGGTTTGGGACTCGCCGAAGTTTGGATCGTAGTAGTCAGGAAAATTCACAGTCGTGGCGGGCGTCGGGGTGATGAAAACGTGTTCAAACGTCTCCATGTTGTGCCGCCCGAAGTATCCCACATGAGCGGTGGTGTACACCGTGCGCCAATCGGAGGGGTCGATCTGCATGTGGAAGCCGTCGCCGCCGTTGACGACCGTGGCGTGGTCGTTCAGGATGCCCTGTGGTTCTCTCGTGTTACTCGGGATCGCCCACCCGCCGTTGTCTTGGAGGCCCCCGTAGACCCAGTACGGGTCCCGCATGTCGACGCCAATCGCGTAGTACTGCCCAATTGCCATGTTGTTGAACGACAGCAAGGACTCTCCGCCATCGACGGACAGATACGCGCCTTGATCCGTCGCGTGATAGAAGATGCCTTCGTCGTTCGGGTCGATCCACATGTCGTGATCGTCCCCACCACCGCCCCGCCAGGGGCGGCCGCTCTCCCAGGTCGCTCCGCCGTCCTTCGTGTGAAAGAACTCGCGCGACACGATGTAGACCCAATTGCTGTTCGCCGGGTTCACCCGAATGCGCCCGTGATAGTATGGCCGGGAATTATGGCGCAGGAGATACGTCCATGACTCGCCTGCGTCGCGAGACCGGTACACGCCCGGCCCCGGGGTGCCCAAGTCGTCCGGCAGCTCGTCCGACGCCTCGACGTACGCCCAGATCAGATTGGGATCCTTGCGGTATATGCTGACATCGATTTGACCGGTGGAACCGGTCGGGAGCCCGTCCGTGAGTTTCCGCCAGGATGCGCCGGCATCAACTGATTTGAATATTCCGCCGTTGAGCCCCCCGCTCTGCATGTGATAGGCGGAGCGGCGCCGTTCATACATTCCCACGTACACGACGTTCGGATTGCTGGGGTGCATGGTCACGACGGTCGCGCCGGTCCGGCCGTCGTCGGGTAAGCCATCGGTGAGCTTGATCCAGCTATGACCGCCGTCGGTCGTCTTGAACAGGCCCCGGTCGCCCGAGTGGCCCCAGAGATGGCCGATGGCGGCTACATAGACGGTGTTCGGGTCAGTGGGGTGCGGCAGGATCTCGGCGATCTGATGCGTGTCTTCGAGCCCCATGTTGACGAATGTCTCACCGCCATCGCTCGACTTGTAGATCCCGTCCCCCCACCCGACGCTGTTTCGATTCGTCGCCTCGCCCGTTCC
>JBFHWR010000105.1:0-11513 GCA_041599395.1 Gemmatimonadales bacterium
CCCCGGCACGCCCGAGGGAGCGGTGGTCGACCGGAACGGATGTCCCGAGGACGGCGACGGCGACCGGGTGTTTACCGGGCTAGACGCTTGTCCGGACACGCCGCGGGGGGCCACGATCGACGCCAGCGGATGTCCGAGCGATGACGATGCGGACCGGGTCTTCAACGGACTCGACCTTTGCCCTGACACCCAAGCTGGTGCGGATGTTGACGTTACGGGGTGCCCGGTCGACGGGGACGGGGACGGCGTGCCTACGGGAGTCGATCAATGCGCGGACACGCCCGCAGGCGCCAACGTGGATGAGCAGGGTTGCCCGCTCGATGCTGACGGTGACGGCGTGTTTGACGGCCTGGATCAATGCAACGATTCACCGGCCGGCCTCGCGGTGGACGCCACCGGATGCTATGGCGACCGTGACGGAGACGGAGTCGCTGACAAAGACGACGAATGCAGCGGCACGGCGAAAGGTGCCCGTGTCGATCTACGCGGTTGTGAGGTTGGGGATTCAGATGGAGATGGGGTCACCGACAACATCGATCGATGCCCGCGGACGACCGCGGGTCAGAACGTGGACGATATCGGATGTCCGGTCTTGTTCGCGGTCAAGGATGGTGAGCGGGCCCCGCTGGTTCTGAAGGGTGTCAACTTCCAATCCGCTCGTTCCAGGCTCACCCGCGCATCGCACAGCGTGCTCGATGAAGTGGCGGCCTCGCTGCTCGCCCATCCGCAGATCCGGATTGAGATCGCGGGACATACAGACGCTACCGGAGCGGCGGGCCCCAATTTGCGGTTGTCCCAGGCAAGAGCGCGAGCCGTCATGGCATACTTGGCTCAGCGGGGCGTGGATCCCAGCCGGATGGAGGCGCGCGGATACGGTGAGACCCGACCTGTCGCGACGAATCGCTCCAAGGCGGGCAGAGCGCTGAATCGGCGGGTCGAACTGAATGTGACATCCGGCGCTGTTCCCCCTCCCGCTCGAACCCCAGCCAATGCGCAGCCAATCCCGGGGGCCGCTGAGACCCGGCGCGTGGTGAACGACGCCGACAGGGACGGTGTTGCCGACGAGCTCGATCGCTGCCCACGGACCACTGCCGGTCAGAGCGTCGATCAAGTGGGCTGCATCCTTCTCTACGTCTCGCGAAATGGAGAACGGCATCCTCTGATACTCACCGGCTTTAGCTTCTCGTCCGGCCAATCGGCGCTCACGATCTCATCGTTCGAGGTTTTGGATCAGGTCGCGGCATCACTTCTCGCTCACCACACCGTGCGAGTCGAGATTGGCGGTCACACCGACGCAACTGGAGCGGCACGGCCGAACCTACGGCTGTCACAGGCCAGAGCCGAAGCGGTCATGGAGTACCTGGCGCGCCTGGGTGTGGATCCCGCGCGGATGGAGGCGCGAGGTTACGGAGAGACCGAGCCCGTCGCGAGTAACCGCAGCAGAGCAGGGCGGGCGAAGAATCGGCGCGTCGAGTTACGGATCATCTCCCAATAGCATTCCCTGTCGTGCCCCTGAGGCTTCGGGGTAGCTCGGCCGATTCTGCTCTGTCCTCTCATCCAAGTACATCAAGCGGTATCATCCCACCAGTACGAGCGCCCAATGGTGCCCTGGGCTGCGGCTCATGCTGTGGCCCTTTGCGCCGGCCACACTTCCGCATTGGTCCCGCGTCGAGAGAGCGCGTGTGCGGGCCACGCGCAGCCTAGGAAAGAGCATTGATGGGCTCACAGCTCATCGTCGGTCACCACGAAGCTGGTTACCTTAATGCTCCGAGATTCAGCTTGCACCCGAACATGGTTCGAGGGTTGATGAGGTTTGTTGGCGGATTCGTGCTTTTCCTAGCGTCGATTGCACTCGCATGGCCTGCGGCGGCAGAGGCACAGAACCCGGCCGCGTCATTGATCCACCACCACGACGCCACGCGGCCCGATTATTTGCGGGACCTCCTCCTGGGCGGCGACGTGTCGATCCGGCTCCCGCCTCCTCCACGCGGGCAGCCGCCGGCCGTGGTTCGTGGCGTGTACTTGAACGCCTGGGTGTTTGGATCCACAAGATTCAACGACTTGGTCGCGCTCGCGGACTCGACGGAGATCAATGCGTTTGTCATTGACGTCAAGGATGGCACCGGATACTTCACGTATCGCTCGAGTCTCCCGCTCGCAGTGAGCATCGGAGCCAACCGGGAGCTGCGTGCTCGGGACACGCGTCGCCGGTTGGCGATCCTTCGTGAACACGGCATTCACCCGATCGCACGCATCGTCGTTGCCAAGGACCCGTTGCTGGCCGTGGAACGGCCACATTGGGCAATCCAAGACATCGACGGCGGGATCTGGCGGGACCGCTTCGGCACCCCGTGGGTCGACACGCATCGAGATTCGGTGTGGATGTATGCCGCCGACGTCGCAGCCGAGGCCGTGCTGATGGGGTTTCGTGAGGTTCAATTCGATTACGTGCGATTCCCGGACGATCGTCCGGAGTTTCTCGCGCGGGCGGTCTATCCTTCGAACCAGGCAAACCGGACCCGTCGCTCGGCGATCAGGCGCTACCTCAATCTCTTGAGGGAGAGGATCGGGGACCTGGGCGTCCCGTTCACCATCAGCGTGTTCGGCCTCACGACGAGCGCGACAAACGACCTTGGCATCGGTCAGTATTGGGATGACCTGGTGACAGCGGCTGATGTGGTGTTACCGATGGTCTACCCGAGTCACTATTCCCGCGGCGCATTCGGGTTCAGGCGTCCCAACGCCGAGCCATACGAAGTCGTGCGCCGGGCAATCGAGGCCGGCCTTCGCCGCTCCGCAGAGTTCAGGGATGCGGCACGCATTCGCCCGTACCTGCAGTCGTTCACATTGGGAAGACCACGTTACACTGCGGCGGAAGTGCGGGCGCAGATAGACGCGGTGGAGGGACTCGGTTTGACCGATTGGATTCTGTGGAATGCAAGTGGGCGGTATCCTGCAGGGGCACTGCGAACGATTGGTGGGGTGGCGGAGACGGCCAGTCCTCAGGAAGTGCTCGAGGCCGTCACGATGCAGCGGGAGCGAGTTCCGGTTCCCAGGCCGTGATGTAACCCGCAATCGCGCTCGCCGCGGTTGTGTAGGGACTCGCTAGATACAGTTGGCCCGGTCCGGAGCGTCCGGGGAAGTTTCGATTGATTGCGCTGATGGTGACCGTCTCCCGATCATACGACACGCCCGGTCCGGCGTTGATGCACGCTCCGCAGGAGGGCTCGATGAATTCCGCGCCGACCGCCCGGAACACGTCGAGATAACCCTGGTTCTCGCAATACCGCTTCACCTCCTGCGACCCGCACTGGATGTAACACTTCACGTCGCGGTGAATCGTCTCGCCTCGCTCGAGGGCGTCTTGAAATACGCGCGCATACATGTCCATGTCGGATTTCTTACCGGCCGTGCATGAACCCGCGTAGGCCAAGTCGACTTTGATACGATCGCCGAGCTCTTCGATGAACAAGCCGTTCCCGGGGTCGCCCGGAAGTGCCACCATCGGGCGGAGGTCCTGCGCATCAAACTCGATTACTTCTTCGTACTCCGCGCCGGGATCGGCAACGAGATCACGGAGCATTGCGCGCGCCACCACGGGATCCGTTCCCCTCTCGCGGGCCAGAAACTCGACCACTTTCTCGTCGGGACGGACGATTCCGGTAAACGCACCTACTTCCGCAGCCATGTTAGTCATCGTCGCCCGTTCGTCCACCGACAACGCTTCCACGGCCTCACCGGCATATTCGACGATCTTCCCGATCGCGTGTCCGTCCTTGACGTACGGGTGACGAAGTATCTGGAGCATGTAATCCTTGGCCGTGATGTTGGGCTTCTTGCGACCCGAGATACGCACCAGCACCGTCGGGGGCACTTGCAGGCGCACATCTTTCGTCAACCAAGAATTGAAGATGGCCGTGGTTCCGACACCGAACGCAACGCACCCCACCGCACCAGCGTGCGGCGTGTGCGAGTCGCTGCCGATGATCAGGTGGCCCGGCAGCGCGTGCTGCTCCAAGATCTTCGAATGACAGATGGCCTCCGATCCCCGCACCAGATTCCTGCCGAGGCGGGGTAACTCGCCATAGAGCTTGACGCCCTGTTCCTCGGCAAATTCCTCCTGCTTCTTCTTGAGTTCCAGCGCCACATCGAGGAGACCTTGTGCCTTGCGTTCCTCTGTCATGGCCAACTCGAGGAACGTCAAGTGGTCGCGGAATAGAAACACGGATTTCGGATCGACGATCTTTTCACCGTCCCCGACCTGCTGCGCCCAGAAGCTTGCGGCCATGGGTGTGACGTATTCGTGGCTGAACCGGATGTCGGTCCGAACAAAGCCCTCGTCTCCCGGCTTGACCGCGGGAACCGCAAGGTCATCGTTCGCCAGGTCGCGCACCCAATGGCGGGCAATGATTTTTTCACTCAAGGTCATTGGGCGATCCGGCGGTGTCATGACAGCCGGCGTTTCGACGTCGCCGTTCATGCGTGCGACGTTATAGTTGAACAGGCCGCCGTATTCGATGATCGCCCGGGTAATGGCGCCCTCATCGCGGGTGAACTCGCTCAGTGGAATCGTCTCGCCGTTTCGGACCCGCTGGATCAGAGAAAAGTCGGTGCTCGTGAGGATCCCCAGGTTCTGGCAGTTCTCGCGATAAATCCGTTCAATGCTTTCGGCGACAACGAGCTTGATCCCAGCGCACTTCTCCGCATACGGCGACGCTTCACGCGACGATCCTTTACCGCGCCGCTTGCCGCTGACCGAGCACACAAACCCGCCACGCTTGATGCTCTTGGGAGTGATCGGGAACTCGCCCCCGGCCCGCAAGCCGACGTACGGAAAGTCGCCCAGCGTTTCATCGTAGTAGTAGCAGACGTACGCCGGTGTGATCTCGTCCGTGGAGATGTCGTCGCGGAGCGCGGCGGCGGAGGGCAGGGGCCACTCCAAGTCCACGCCGTCCAACTGGCGCTTGATCAGGTCTGCATCGTCGACTAGGAAGAGGATGCGTCCAGGAAAACGCACGTGCTCGGGACGGCGCTCGACAGATCGACCACGAGGCGCTTGGGTCATTGCAGTTGAAACATGACCGGTCACTCCCACCCGAGCAAGCGGTACACTACAATACGCATACCATGATGAAACCCTTCGCCGCAGTCGGCGCCCTCCTGGCGCAAGCGCTTGCAGTCGCCGGCTTCATGCCGTTCGAGACCCGCGCGCTCGAAGCGCAAGGGATGGAACTCGTCCACTACGAAGTGACGGGACGGTTCGCGTATTCCAGAGTGAACGAGAGTTCGGGCGTTGCTGTCAGCAGGACGCAACCCGGCGTCATTTGGACACACAACGACTCGGGCGACGAGGCCCGCATCTTTGCCACGAATCTGAGCGGCGACCACCTGGGGACGTTTGAGGTGCGTGGAGCGAAGGCGAGGGACTGGGAAGACATTGCCTTGGGCCCCTGTCCCGAGAACGGGAAATCGTGTCTCTACATTGCCGACACCGGAGACAACAACGCCAGACGGAGGAGCGTCGTGGTTTACGTGATCCCCGAGCCGCTGGTCGACGGCGACGGTGACCAAAAGCGAAAAACCGAGAAGGCACGCGCGATTGAAATTCAGTATCCCACCGGGCCCGTTGACGTCGAGGCCATTGCCGTGAGCGCGGAGGGTGACATGTACCTCGTGTCAAAGGGACAGCAGGGACGTATCGTGGCGTTTCGCCTGGTCGCCGATTCGGTGGAGGCCGGGGTGGTCACCCCGGTGGCCGATACGCTGCCCATCCAACCGCAACCCGCTTTGGGCCGATGGGTTACCGGGGCAGCGCTCGCGCCCGGCGCCAACCTGATGGCGATCCGAACATACACCGAAATATTCTTCTTCACGCGCGTGTCCAGCGGCCGGCTTCAGTTCACGGGTGACTTCTGCCGCCTCGGGACCCGTCAGCCCCGCGGTGAGGCGATCGACTTCCTCGACGACAGCACCCTCGTGCTGACCACGGAGGGCGCCCGCGGGCGCAGAGGGCTGCTGGCTCGCGTCCGATGCAGGACCAGGAGGTAGCCCCACCCTGATTGGGCAGGCCAACCGCCCTGGCCGAACGGTTGCAAAGGGACTAAGTTCCCGCGCAGACTCCACTTAATACCGAAAATTTTCCGTACGGAGACGCTCTTGGAGCTCCCGTCCTCCCACCGTGTGCCTGCCAAATGGATCGCCGAACACGCGTGCGCTCCGATCCGATGGCGAACGGTAACCGAGATCCTGCCGAAGGGCTCGATCCCGGAGCCGGAACTGGCCGCGCTACGCCGGGAAATGGTGGACTACCGGTTGGTAAAGCAGATCGTCAAGAAACAGGCTGCCACAGGGGTGTGGGGCCGAAACATGCTCGGCATCGCCCCGTCCGCTGCGCAGGACATCAAGGCGGTTGGAACGATCGCCCAATACCGTCGGCTACGCGAACTCGGTCTGCCGGAATCAGACCGAGCGTTCCGGCTCGCGGACCGCCTACTCTTCAGAATTCTCTCGAAGGACGAGGATCCTACCCTTCTCTTTGAATACAAGAAGCTCGCTAAGACCAATGCCGCCCTGGCACTATGGGCCCGGAACATGATCACCCAGGGGGCGACCGCGGCGCTCGCCGAGGGCGGCAGGAAAGATGATCCCCGACTCCGGGGGGCAGCCCATCGAATAATGAGCCAAGTCTCCCAGTTCCTGAGGAGTGACCTGGCAGACTCCCCCATCGTTCGTAAGGGGTCGCGCAACATCCTCCATCCCGATGCCTTTCCTCCAACCGTTTTCTGCGTCGCCGCCGTTGCGTACCTCCCCGCGGTCCAGCGCGAACGAGCCGGTTTTGTCGAACGGTTGTGCGCATTCCTTGGAAAGCCAGGCCCGAAGCGGACCTACACAATTCAAGTGGGGAAGAAGATCATCAAACCGACGTTCACGCTGTTGGGGAACCCGCTCCACGCTGACTCTAGCGGGAGGCCGAAAGATCTCCCGTTCGCGTTGCACTGGATCGAGTTGCTCGCCCGTATGGGTGCCGTCGAAACCTCGCCAACGGCGATTCGCATATTGACTCGGCTGTTCAAGGACTGCGACGCCCAAGGCGTCTGGAGCCCCAAGGGCCTCAGGTCCTTGCCCAAGAGTCCCTCAAAGCTCGCGGACTTTGCGTTTCCCTTGGAGGCTGACACGCGAACCGCGGATCGGCGTAAGTCGGATGTGACCTTCCGACTGGCGCTCATAGCGAAGGTTCAGGGACTCGATCTCGAATTCGAATAATCCAGCCGAAGAACTTGCTCCCACCCACGTAGTCAGACATAGTAGTAGCAATGACTACTACGTCATCTGTCGACCTCACGCCTTTTGGCTTTACCAAAACTGAAAGTGTTCTGTTTTCGGCACTTGTCGAGCTGGGGCCCAGTTCCGCGTACGAGCTTTCGAAGAAGCTGAGCTTGGCACGCGCAAATACCTATCAGGCACTCCACGGGCTCCGAAAGAAGGGCGCAGCGGTGCTGGTCGAGTCGAGCCCCCAGGTCTTTCGCGCCAGCAATCCCGATGCGCTGTTAGCCATGATCACCGGCCGTGAAATAGACAAACTCGACCGTTTGGAATCCGAGCTCGCTCGTCCACTCCGCCAACCTTCTCCCGACACCCAATCCTTCACTTCCGAACGGGCCTTTCGAGAGATTGCCCTCCGGACCGTCGGGCGTGCCGAGAGCCTCGAGTGCGTTGCCTCGGCTGCAGTCTTGAACACACTGAATCCGATCTGGCGGAAGCGGGCCGCCGATGGAGCGGGGAGCAGTCTTTGGCTCATTGGACAGGAGGAACCCGATGCCCGGATCCCCCTCGCCGGAACCGTGAGGCCCGAAACGGCCGATACCGTATTTGGCTGGGAACCAGCTCTGCTACTCACTGAGGCCGCAGCGATCATCGGCAAGCGGACAGGTGACGGTCAGATGTCGGGGTACTGGACGTCGGATTCCATCTTCTGTGCCCTCACCCGTGGAGCGATAGGGCTTCTGACGTCGAGCTGACTTGACGCACGACCAGCCTTCCTCTATCAATTGACCAACCGGTTGATTGAAAATGCCGATATCGAATAAGAGAAATAGGCGCAACGACATAGCGGAAACTGCCATTGCTGAGTTTGGGGCAAGAGGGTTTGCTGGTGCGCGCGTCGAGCGGATCGCGGCCCAAGCAGGCGTGAACAAACAGCTCATATTCTATTATTTCGGCTCAAAGGCCGGACTCTATGAATCCGTCGTATCCGAAACCCGGGAAGCACTGGCGCGGGAGTGGGCTACGAGCGATGGCCGCGCCGAGCCCTCCACCGAGCTGTTTCGCACCGCCTTCAGTTCATTCATCCGCTCGCTCCTCGCCCAACCCCACCTCATTAGGCTCGTCCTGCTGGACTCCAGCCACACTCCCCTTACAACCGAGCTGGCAAGGTCCGTGTTGCAGGCGGGTGTCTCGCGCCTGTCCACCGTTATCTCCAACGGACAGGGGAAGGGTTACTTCAGAGACGACGCAGATCCGGACGCTTATGCGCGCCATGCTGTTGCGCTTGCGATTGGATACCTGGGAGCCCACCAAGCCCTCGCGGCGACGACTGACACCGCTGACGAACCCGAGTGGATCGGGAGCGCGACTGAACTGGTGATGCGGGGTCTAGCCTGGTAGTTGGGTGTTCGGTGGTTGGGTGGTAGGTGTCAGGTAGATGCGGGTTCAGCCATACGCTGCTGGATCAGGACGCGTGGCCTGTAACCCCCAATTATTCTGAAACGTGCACCACCTACGACCTACCACCTACCACTTAAACAACAACCACATCCTCTTCGCTTGTGACCCGCCGGTGGCTCGCGCGCCCCTCACGCGCCGGGTATTTCAGCGCAATCTTCAGCACGTCGTGGAGATTTTCGACCGCGTGCACGGTGATTCCCGCTCGCTCTTGCTCGTTGAGGTCCTCGAGATCGGCGAGATTTTCCTTGGGCAGAACGATGTTCACGATGCCCGCGCGGCAGGCACCCAGCACCTTCTCTTTCACGCCGCCGATTGGAAGCACGCGACCCGAAAGCGTTGCTTCGCCGGTCATGGCTACGTCGTGACGCACCGGTACGCCTGACAGCACGCTGACAAGTGCGGCAGCCATCGTGACGCCCGCCGAGGGGCCGTCCTTTGGGATCGCCCCCGCCGGAACGTGGATGTGGATGTCTTTCTCGGTGAACATGTCGGCAGAGATGCCAAGCTCCTCCGAATGCGACTTTGCATAACTCAGAGCCGCACGCGCCGACTCTTTCATCACGTCGCCCAATTGACCGGTCAGCACGAGGTTGTCCTTCCCGGGCATGACGGTCACTTCGACAAACATGATGTCCCCACCGGCCGGGGTGTAGAACATGCCCGTCGCGACGCCGACTTGATCTTCCAGGGCCATTCGCTCCGGATGAACCTTGGGTCGTCCGAGCACGTCCTTGATCTGATCGCTGTCGAGTGTGAGCGAATCGACCTCTCGTGCCGCCACCCGTCGGGCGACCTTGCGGCACACCCGGCCCAACTCCCGCTCCAACTGCCGAACACCCGCTTCTCGGGTGTATCCGGAGACGATCGTCGAGATTGCTCCGTCTGTCAGCGAGAGTTGTGCGGGTGTCAATCCCGCCTCGCTCACCTGGCGAGGGACGAGGTACTGACGCGCAATCGCCAGCTTATCGGGTTCGGTATATCCGGTGAACTCCACCACCTCCATTCGGTCGCGGAGAGGCGCCGGGATGTGCTCGACAAAATTCGCCGTTGCGATGAACATGACCTCGGAGAGGTCGAACGGTACACCGAGGTAGTGGTCGGTGAACGAGTCGTTTTGAGCGGGATCCAACACTTCGAGCAGCGCCGACGCCGGATCGCCCTGAAACGAGATGCCGAGCTTGTCCACCTCATCCAGCAGAAACACGGGGTTCTTGGTCCCGGCGCGCTTCATGCCTTCGATGACGCGGCCCGGCATCGCCCCCACGTACGTGCGGCGATGCCCCCGGATGTCGGCTTCGTCCCGGGCACCGCCGAGTGCGATGCGGACGTACTTCCGTCCCATCGCACGCGCGATGGACTTGGCCACCGATGTCTTCCCGACGCCGGGCGGACCCCCAAACAGGAGGATGGTCCCTCGCGGCCGGCGGTCGTCTTCGTTTCCGACCAGCTCGTCGCCGTCCAACGGCTCCTGCTGATTCTGCAGCTGCCGTACGGCGAGATACTCGAGCACGCGATCCTTCACGTCCGTCAACCCGAAGTGATCCTCATCGAGAATTTCCGCCGCCCGGACAAGATCCAGGTGATCGTCGGTGCGCGTGTTCCAGGGAAGCTCGACGATAGTTTCGAGGTAGGTGCGGATAACCTGCGCTTCCATCGATTCGCGGGAGGAACGGTCCAGACGATCCAGCTCGCGCTTTACTTCGCGATGGACTTCGTCGGGAAGCTGGAGCGCGGCGATTTTCTCACGCAGCTCGTCGATGTCGGCCCCGGTGTCCTCTTCGCCGAGCTCCCTCCGGATGTGCTTCAACTGCTCGCGCAGGAACATCTCTCGTTGCCGCTCGCCCAGCTCCGCCTGCACCTTGGATTTTATTTCCTCTTGCGCGTCCAACAGTTCGATCTGGCGTTGCACGTGCGTCAAGGTGAGGCGAAGCCGTCCTTCGACACCCAACGTCTCCAGCAGCGCTTGGCGCTGTTCGTATGAGATGTCCAAGTAACCGGCGACGAGATCTGCAAACCGGCCCGGCTCCGACACTCCCTCGAGCACCTGCTTCACCACGTCTTCAGGAATCCCGGTCTTCTCACCGAGTTCTTCTGCCCGCTCCCGCAGTTCACGATGGAGCGCAATGAACGCAGCATCTTCCGAGTCGATCGGCTCGAGTTCCGGTGCCGCTTGAATCACGGCTTCCAAATAGCCGTCGGTTTCCGTGTATTGGAGAACCGTCGCGCGATATTCTCCGTTTAAGAGCAGCTGTACACCGGCCAGGCCGCGGTGCATCTGACCGATCCGCGCGACCACGCCCATGGTGTACAGACCCTCCGGCTCCACCTCTTCGACGTTTTCGCGTTGGCACACCGCCAAAACAAGCGGCTCCTCACTGCGGACTGCCGCTTCTATTGCTCTGAGAGTACGTGCACGCCCGGCGGCAACCGGTGCGGTCACTCCCGGGAACAGCACTAGGCCCCGCAACGGAAACACCGGGAGCTGGAGCCTGGTTGTCTTGTGCGTCTCGGTCATCGTCTCCCTCCACTAGAGAGCGAGGGGTCCCTAGTCGGTATACCCCTCTCGGCGCTTTTCGGGCGCAGGGATCGTGCCCCAAGAACGTGCCTATTTGACGGGGGTACGGCTTTGGTGGCTGGATGAGATCAGGGATCGCTCTATTTGGGAGCCTGATCTGTCAATATGGCAGGGGCCGGGCTAGAGCGCCTTCGGAGCGACGTTCAGCAGGGCTTGGAGTTCGGCTTCCGTAAGCTGCTCGAGGAGTCCGGCTCGGGTCGTGACCTCGCGGGCC
>JBFHWR010000106.1:0-11361 GCA_041599395.1 Gemmatimonadales bacterium
GCGTCCCGCGTCAGTGATCCCCTACCTCGTCCCGGCGAAGCGCCACGAACTGCGGCGATCCCCGCCAACTCGTCATGGCAACCGGCCACTCGAACACACGCGCCAACAACTCCGGCGTCAGCACGTCGCCGGGCGGTCCGAGCGCTCCCATCGTCCCCGAATCCATCACCAGCAGCCGATCGACGTAGCGCGCGGCGAGATTCACATGGTGCGTGACCAGCACGCCGGCGAGGTGGTGTTCCTTCACAAGCGCGTTTACCAGCTCGAACACTTCCATCTCGTGTCTGACATCGAGGCTCGCGGTGGCTTCATCCAACACGAGTGCACGCGGCTCTTGCGCCAGCGCGCGGGCGATGCGGACACGTTGCCACTCGCCGCCGGACAGGGTTGCAACCCAGCGGTCGGCGAGGTGGACGACGTCACAGCGTTCGAGCGCCTGGTTGACGGCGTGGCGATCGTGCGGCCCGGGTGCCCCTAACGCGCCGAGGTGCGGGTACCGGCCGAACGACACGGCCTGGCGAACCTTGAGCGGGAACGCCGGCTCTTCGCGCTGCGCGACGACGCCAATCCGCTGGGCGAGCGCCCGCGGCTTCCACTGAGCTGCCGGTTTGCCGAACGCAAAGGCCGCTCCACTCGCGGGTGCGAGCACGCCCAACAGCACGCGCACGAGGGTGGTCTTGCCGCTCCCGTTTGGCCCCACGATTCCCACGAGTTCGCCGGCCTGCACCGTGGCTGTGACCCGCTGGAGCGACGGTGCTGCGGCCCGCGGATATGCGTACGACACCTGTGCGGCTTCGAAGATCACGTCGCCCATGTGCGCACCAAGAACACAAAGACCGGAACGCCGATGAGCGCGGTGACGACGCCCACCGGCAACGTGAGCGGAGCGAACGCCGTTCGAGCGACAGCGTCGGCGAGGGCAAGCAGCGCGCCACCCAACAGGAATGCCGCCGGCAGCAGCGATTGGTGCAGGTGGCCCCACACGATGCGAATCGCATGGGGGATGACGAGACCAACGAAGCCGATGATGCCGGACACGGAAACGGCCGCCGCCGTGAGCAGAGATGCTGCGACATACAACAGCCGTTTGGTGCGTTCCACGTCGGCGCCGAGATACTTGGCCGGCTCTTCGCCAAGCGCCAGGAGATCGAGCGGCCGCGCCTGTCGATAGATCACGATGAGCGGAACGGACGCGTACACACCGAACACGGTGAGTGACCGCCACGACGCGCGGTCGAAGCCGCCCAACATCCAGAGCAGCGCGTTTCGCACATCGGACGCCGGCGACAGCGCCAGGATGGCTCCCATCATTGACGCGGCAAAGGCGCCCACGACGACTCCGGACAGCAACAACACGCGGGTATCGAGCACGCTCCCCGTGATGAGCGCCAAGCGGTAGACCAGCGCGATGGCAAGCAGCGCCCCGCCGAGGGCCGCCAGCGGCAGGCCCCACGCGCCCCCCACGTTCAGCGCGATGGCAACCACGGCGCCCAAACCGGCGCCACCGGAGAGTCCGAGCAAAAAGGGATCGGCCAAGGGATTCCGCACGAGCGCCTGCAACGCGGCGCCGGTTACTGCCAAACTCCCCCCAACCATGAACGCCAGCGAAACACGTGGGAGGCGGAGGTCTCGCACGATTGCGATCGTCGTTTCATCTCCCTGACCACGAACGGCATCCCAAAGCGTGCGCACGCCGAGCTGCGAAGGGCCAACAGCGACGCCGATCACGATGGCGACGACCGCCACCGCGACGAGCACGATCCATCGCATCACTCGGATTGCTCGGCGAGCAAGGTTCGTAAGCGATCGACGGCCTTGGGACCGCGAAACGATGGGCGGTTGAATTCGCTGCCTTCCACGGCAACGAACTTCTGCTCCCGAACCGCACGCACGGCCTGCCATTCAGGTCGCGCCGCCCAATCGGGATACGTGGAATCGGACGCTATGAGCAACACGTCGGGATCGCGCTCGGCGATGACCTCGATGCTCACCGTGGCGGAGGGCCGCTCCATGTCGTGAAAGCTGTTGCGGGCGCCGGCCAGCGAGATGATCTCGCTCAAGAAACTGAGGGCACCAATCACGATGGGGGGGTCGCTCCACGTGACAATGGTGACGCTCGGACCGGGTCCCGGGGGGGTCGTCGATCGCAACCGATCGAGGTCGTCGTTTAGACGGTCGGTCAGTTGTCCTGCGACGTGCGCCGTGCCCGTGATCGCGCCGAGCAGCCGTGCGGCACGCTTCAAGTCGGCAAACCCGTCAGTTCGGAGACTCACGGTGGCGATGCCGAGTTCTTCCAGCTGGCCGATCACGACATCGTTGGAAGGCGACATGTAAAACATCACCCAGTCGGGACGCATGGCCGCAATGGCTTCGACGTTGGGATTGAGACCGTCGCCCACGCTGGGGACATGGGCCGCGTCCGGCGGGTAGTCGCACCAGCGCGTTCGGCCAACCAGTCGCTCGCCCGCGCCTAGGGCGAACAGCAGCTCCGTAATGCTGGGGGCAAGCGAGACGATGCGCTCGGCGGGACGATCCATCGCCACGGGGCGGCCCGCGTCGTCCCGCATCGACTGCGCGGTGTGATCCGCGGGACGACACGCGACCGTGACGGCAAGCGCGAGCGCGCCGAGGGTCCTAGAAAACAAACCCGCTCATTCCTTCCCCACGGGAAGGACGCGAGCGGACGCTACAAACATGGAAATGTCGCGTTCCACCATCCCCCCCTCGAGGATTGATTCGGTGGCGCGAGTGGGAACGTCTCCTGGCTTCGGGTCGTCTGCTCGCCTTCCCAGTTACCCAGTGGCACGGTGAGCAAACGGATCACCCGTCACAGTGGCGGGGCCGCACCGGACTTTCACCGGCTTCCGTTTTCCAAACTCGCTCAGAAATTACCCGTGGATGACGCTAGCCGCTGAACGGGGGCGCGTCAAGACCGCGCCTTCAGCAGTTGTGAGAGGACTTGCTTCAACTCTGCGCGGCGGCGCTCGTACTCCAGGCGCTCTTGATCGCTTGCCGTGGCCTTGCGTCGCGCAAACGCGTCGTCGAGCGCGACGATCTCCGCCGCAACCGCGTCCGGGTGCGTGGGAACCGGTTGGACTGGTTGGAGCCGGAGCCACCGCCAAAGGCCGGCTGCGAGCGCCAAAGTCGCTAGCACCACGGTTATCCACCAATACGACACCAGCGAAAACGACGATGGGCTGAACTGCACCGCGACCGCCTGCCCGGCCATCACCGGACCACCGGTGTACCGTCGAAAGAAGAGATCATCCAGTTCTTCCACGCCGCGGAACGCGAGCCCATCTCCCACCAGGGCCGCGGCGCTGTCCTCGAGCAGAACGTTGAGACTCGCCACGGCGGGGGCAATCGGAATCCGCAATTCGCCGGTGGATCGCGGAATGGTGTAGCTCACCAGGAGCTGTCGATCCCCCGGGGGGATCGGCGCGAACACCACCACCGAATCGCCGCGCTGCTGCACGGCTTGCACGCTCACGTCGCTGTCACCCACCTCGAACTGGAGCGCATTTGGGGGAAGCGCTCCACTCCACACCGGGTGCAGGCTGTCGAACGCAATGCGGGTCGTGAAGCCGCGGTTCTGGAGTACGAGCAACTCGACGATCCGACGCGAGCCGTCCGACTCCGCGGCCCGCACCACCACGTGCCGTTCTGCGAGCGCAATCGTCGGAGCGGCGTGCGTCGTGTCGTAGACCGCAAGCACCGATGCCGTGTCGAGTGTGGCACCAAAGGTTTGGACCGGCTCCGAGAAATAGCCCAGCCCGGCATACTCGATACTCACGATGTAGGTGGCGGTCGTATCCAGTACGGGTGCAGACAACACGTATTCCCCCAGCCGATTGGTGGTCACGGTATCCACCGGACCTCCGGACTCCCGGGTGACCTGATGCAGCACCACCTCAGCACCACCGACCGGAGTCGAGTCCCGACCTTCCGATACCCGCACTACGGCTCCTGCAATGCGAAAGCCCTGAGCGCATCCGCAGGTGGGCACGCTCAGGGCCAGCAGTGCGAGGGACAGACAGCTACGGCGTAAACTTCCCGAAATCTTCAGGGTCGAGATCCTCGAGGTATGACTTCAGGCGATCGGAGTCGAGCGCGTCCGACTCGAGCGTGGCCGGGTCGACCGTATCGACCGATGTGAGTTCGAGCAGGTTGTCTTGCGTGAAGATCGGCGCCTTGAGGCGCAGCGCCACGGCGATACTGTCGGACGGCCTGGCATCGATTTGCACGACGTGGTCCGCCCGATTGATATGGAGTTCCGCGTAGTACGTGTTCTCCTTGACCCGTGTGATGAGCACGTGTGTGAGATTTCCACCCAAGCCGACGATGACCTGCTTGACGAGATCGTGTGTCAGGGGACGAGAGAACTTGACACCGGCCAGCTCCATCGCGATCGCACTCGCCTCGGACGGGCCGATCCAGATGGGCAGCACTCTCTCGCCCTCTTTTTCCTGAAGGATGACGACCGGAGTGTTCGTAGAGCGGTCGAGCCCCAGGTGGGTCACCTTGACTTCAATCATATCCCGTCCCGACCTCGGGGCATCTCAATAACGGTAATAGTCCGGCTTATAGGGACCGTCCACCGGAACGCCGATGTACTTCGCCTGCTCATCGCTGAGCCGGGTGAGCCTGACACCGAGTTGATCGATATGGAGCCGCGCCACCTCTTCGTCCAACTCTTTGGGAAGCATGTACACTTCCTTTTTATAGTTGGATCCCTTGGTCCACAGCTCGATCTGCGCGAGCACCTGGTTGGTAAACGATGCCGACATGACAAAGCTCGGATGTCCGGTCGCGCAGCCGAGATTCAATAGACGCCCCTCGGCCAACACCAACACGCTGTGGCCGTCTGCAAACCTCCACTCGTCGTACTGTGGTTTGATCTGGTGCCGTTCAATGCCGGCTTCGGCCATGAGGCCGGCCATGTCGATCTCGTTGTCGAAGTGTCCGATGTTCCCAACGATGGCCTTGTCCTTCATCCGGCGCATGTGGTCGACCGTGATGACATGGAAGTTCCCCGTGGTGGTAATGAAGATGTCGGCCGTGCCCACCACGTCTTCGACCGTTTTGACCTCGAAGCCTTCCATGGCTGCCTGGAGCGCACAGATCGGATCGATTTCAGTCACGATAACGCGGCACCCCTGACCCCGCAGCGCCTGGGCGCACCCTTTTCCGACCTCTCCGAACCCGCATACCACAGCCACCTTGCCACCCAGCATGACGTCCGAGGCCCGGTTCAATCCATCGATCAGCGAATGGCGGCACCCGTAGATATTGTCGAACTTGCTCTTCGTCACCGAGTCGTTGACGTTGATGGCGGGAAAAAGCAACTCGCCGTCTTTCTGCATCTGATAGAGCCGGTGGACACCGGTAGTCGTCTCCTCACTCACGCCCCGAATCGTGCTCGCGACTTTCCGCCATTGACCAGGGGTTTTCTCCTGGCCACGTCGCAGTGTCTGAAGGATGACGCCCCATTCCTCAGGCTCGTTGGCCTGATCGAAATCCGGAACGGCACCGGCCTTCTCAAATGCAACACCCTTGTGCACCAGTAACGTCGCGTCACCGCCGTCGTCGACGATGAGGTCCGGGCCGCCGCCGTCAGGCCAGACCAGCGCCCGCTCGGTGCACTGCCAGTATTCCTCGAGGGTTTCACCTTTCCAGGCAAAGACCGGTATTCCCTGCGGCGAATCGGCGGTTCCGTTGGGCCCGACGACCACCGCGGCCGCGGCATGATCTTGCGTCGAGAAGATGTTGCAGCTGACCCACCGTACGTCCGCGCCCAGTTGATCGAGCGTTTCGATCAGGACGGCAGTTTGCACAGTCATGTGCAGGCTGCCCATGATGCGAGCCCCCTTGAGCGGTTGGGCGGACCGATAGCGCTCCCGCAGCGTCATCAGACCCGGCATTTCATGTTCGGCGAGACGGATTTCCCGACGTCCCCATTCACCGAGGCCCAGGTCCTTCACCGCGTGCTCGATTTTGTGGGCAGCAGCAGTTTTCGCGTTTGTCGTTATCAGAGTCATGATGTTCCGAAGTTGATGTGGCGATTGGGTTTCTTATGCGGCTTGACGCGCGGCCTCATTCAAATCGTTGACCGCCGTGGGGTCTTCCCACGTGAACAGCTTCACCTGCTGCCCGAACGCTTCGACGCTGCGCGGGGTGCGACCAAAGTGGCCGTACGCGGCGGTATGGCGGTAGATGGGTTTACGCAAATCGAGTGTCTTGATGATGCCGCGAGGTGTGAGGTCGAAGACCTTACGCACGGCGCGTTCCAGCACATCTTCGGCGACGACCCCGGTCCCGAAGGTGTCGACCATGACCGAAACGGGCTCGACGACGCCGATGGCGTAGGCCAACTGTACCTCGCAGCGACGCGCGAGTTTCGCGGCGACGATGTTCTTCGCCACCCAGCGCGCGGCATACGTCGCGGATCGGTCGACCTTCGTTGGATCCTTTCCGCTGAAGGCGCCGCCTCCGTGCCGCCCCGCGCCACCGTAGGTGTCCACGATGATCTTTCGGCCGGTCAGGCCGGCGTCGCCCTGCGGACCGCCGACGACGAACCGTCCCGTGGGATTGATGAACAGCTCGACCTTGCTGATGTCGAGTCCGCACGTGTCCAGCACGGGATTGATGACGTGCTGCTTGACCCCATCATGGAGGTCGTCGTTCGACACGCGGTCGCTATGTTGCGTCGACAACACGACGGACTTGACGGCCACAGGTTTTGCGTCGGCGTACTCGACCGCCACCTGGCTCTTCCCATCCGGCCGCAACCAGTCCACATCACCTCGTTTCCGGACCTCGGCGAGTTTGTGCGTGAGTTGGTGAGCGAGCACGATTGGTGTCGGCATGAGAGCGGGTGTTTCGTCGGTTGCGTATCCAAACATCATGCCCTGATCACCGGCCCCGCCGGTGTCCACGCCCTGTGCGATGTCACGCGATTGCGCATCGAGACACACGAGCACGGCGCAACTCCGCGCATCGAGCCCGTGTGAGGCGTTTACATACCCGATGTCTTCAACCGTCTGCCGGACGATCTCGGTCGCGTTGAAATGCGTTCTGGTGGTGATTTCTCCGGCAACCAATACCATGCCGGTCGTCACCAGCGTTTCACATGCTACGCGCGCCTCCGCATCATCGGCGAGAATTGCATCGAGAATACCGTCCGAGATCTGGTCAGCCATCTTGTCAGGATGGCCCTCGGTGACCGACTCGGAAGAAAAAAGGTGGCGATGTGCTGGCATGCTAATCCTGTAAGTGCAGTTAGACCTTGAAGGTAGCTTCGCCCTCGTTGACGGGCAACCGACCGAGTTCCAATAATTTGAGATCGATGTGATCTGCGATACGCTCTTGCAGTCCTTTAGTGATCTCTTTGGCTGTTTGGGCCATGGAGAGCGACTCCATGGCTGATTGAGCGCTCGGGACGTCGAGCTGGCGCACGATCCATCGGACGAGTGGAAGCCGCGCGGGCGACACGCTGAGCACGCGGTACCCCAGTCCGATGAGCATGTAGGCCGCTACCGGTTCCGACGCCATTTCTCCACAGACCGTCGGAGCCTGTCCCGCGCGGTTTGCCTGTTCGACGATCGTACGGAGCAACCGCACGACAGCGGGATGAAACGGGGTGAACCGATTGGCCAGCTGGGCATTCCCCCGATCCACGGCGAGGGCGTATTGCGTGAGGTCGTTCGACCCGACACTCAAGAAATCGCACCGGCTCGCGAGCAGATCGACAATCATGGCGGCCGCCGGCGTCTCGATCATCGCGCCCACCGGAATGTCATCCGCGGCTTCGATGCCTTCGCGTTTCAGATCAGCGGCACATTGCTGAACCAGCTCCCTGGTTCGATCAACTTCTTCGACCTGCGTGACCATTGGGAGCATCAACTGCACATCAGCATGCGCTCGGGCGCGTAATGCAGCCCGGACCTGCCCGCTGAAGAGTTCCGGATGATCGAGGCAGACGCGGATGGCGCGCCAGCCCAGGAACGGGTTGTTCTCGGGGGCGACCTTGAACGGCGCGGGAAACTTGTCCCCTCCCAGATCGTACGTCCGCACGATAATCGGCGCATCTGGGAACCGCACACCCACGCGCTGGAAAAAGCGCACCTGTTCGTCTTCGGCCGGCAACTTTGTTCGGCCCAGAATCAATAGCTCCGTGCGCAACAGTCCGACTCCCACCGCCCCGTGTTCAGCGGCCATATCGACATCTTCCAGCAAGTCGATATTGGCCCGCAGTGTGATCGGCGTCCCATCCACGGTGACCGCGGGTTGCCCCACGGCCGCCTCGAGCTCGTGCTCGAGCGCCAGCCGCCGCTGCTCCCGATCGCGGAGCTCGTCCAACTCCTCGTCCGTAGGATCGATGATGACCATGCCGTGCGTCCCGTCGATGGCGACGCGGGTGCCATCCGTGATTTCCTCGAGCCCGCCAACCAGCCCCATGACGCACGGAATGCCCAAGCTGCGCGCGAGGATGGCCGCGTGGGCGGTGCGTGTCCCCTGCTCGCTCACGAATCCGGCGACGTGATCGCGTTCAAACTGGACCGTGAGCCCAGGCGTCAGCTCGGTGGTAAACACGATGATCGGGGAGGACCCCCGCTCTGGCTCGGCGGGCATGACCATGTCGCCGAGCAGACGCCGGAGAACGCGGATCTGCACACCCGAGAGGTCTGCCACGCGCTGTCTCAACGTCGCACTCGATGAATGAGCCCATAGGTCGCGCAGCTCCAACATCTTGAACTCGAACGCGCTTTCGGCGCTCAGATTGTGACCCCGGATGAGTCCCTCGACCTCTCCTAGAAAATCCCTGTCTTCGAGCATGAGGATCTGCGCATCGAAGATCTTGGCTTCTTCGGGACCGGCGCGGTCCCGAGTCCGATCCCGCAGCTCCTCGAGATGCGTCCGCGCATCCGCGACCGTCTCCCGCAATCGCTCGACCTCCTCCTCGACACTCTCGGGAGCGATGACCCGGTCGACCACTTCGGGCACCTCAGTCGAAACGACATACGCCGTCCCCTCGCGCAGACCAGGCGACACGCCGATTCCCTTCAACACGCGGGAGCTACTCATCGAGTTCAAACTCCCGGCTCAGGAAGTCCGCCAGCAACTGGAGCGCCGCGTCGGCGTCGTCTCCTTGGGCGGAGAGTATCAGTTCGCTCCCCTGCTCCGCTGCGAGCGTCATCACACCCAAGATGCTTTTTCCATTCACCTTCATCCCGTCCTTGGTGATCATCACCTCCGCTTGGAACCTGGATGCGAGTTTGACCAGCTCGGCGGCCGGGCGGGCGTGGAGGCCCAGTCGATTGGCCACAGTGACCCGCCGCGTCGCCGTCATCCAATCCACCCCGCTACCACGGCGACCGCCAGGACGGCAAGCCCAAACCTGAGGCTCCCCAGGGCCGGCCAGATGCGGCGCAGCACGACGATTCCCGCCAGCGTGACGAGCGCGGCGCCGATCGCCGCCCTGGGAATCTCGTCCGGCCCGAAGTCGGAGAGCCGCCACCACACCACCGCGGGTATCGCCACGCCAATGGCAAAGGCCGCTATCCGTCGGCCGGCGCGCATGCCCCACTGAACAAACGGCGTCTTCAGCTGCGATGCGACCTCGATCCCCCCCCGCCACCCAGCCGCAAGCGCCCACGTCCGCAGCCACACATGTGCGGCATTGTAGAGAATGAGAAACGCCGCGATCCCGACGGTCGGGGAGACCCAGGCCGTAAACACCAGGCCGACCGACGTCGCGAATGGCAGCAACGCCGACCAGACAAGCTGATCGCCGATGGAGCCAAGCGGGCTCGCCAAGGCGCGGCGTAACCGTTCCACTTGCTCGCCGGTCGCCCCCTCGTGCTCGGCGCGCGCAATGGCGCCCACCGCCAGTCCCGCGAGGTACGGATGCGCATTGAAATACGAGCAGGCACGGGCCATCGCCGCGCGGTATCGATCCCCTTGGGTGCCGCCCGGCAGCGAGCGGATCAGCGGCTCGGTAGCAAACCCAACACCGACGCCAATCAATCGGTCGTAGTTCCACGACGCTTGAATCAAGAGCGTCCGAAACCACGCTCGGAGAAATCCCCGAGTCATAGCAGTATCACCCCGATGATGCCGACTGCCAACCCGAGAACGAACCACCGTTCCGCCGCCGTGACCCGAATGACGCCGTTGGCTGCACCAGCCACCGCCGCCCCGACCGCAACGACCACGAGATACAGCGCACCTGCCGCCGAGAGCGGGAACCAGCGATGCACGGCAAGCCCCACGGCAATTCCGGCGCTGCTCACGAGCAGGGCCCGGAGGGCGTCGCGGAGGAGCGCCCGGACTTGAATCAAGGTGATTCCCCGGGCGTCCCCGACGGCGAGTACGGCCGCGTGATGCGTGAGATCGCGCACATTTCTCAAGCGCACGGCGTGGATCCCGACACCCCCGGCATAGGCAACGACGAGCCCCACCATCACACCAAGCCCGGTTCCGAGCAGCCAGGGGGCGCCCGACGCGGTTGCGGTTGCCGCGATCGCTCCCAGTCCGTAATCCGGGTATCGCGAGGCGCCGACAGGCAGCACGTCGAGCGCAAACAACTCGAGAATCGCGCCAAGCGTTGCACCGGCCAACACATCACCGGTGATCAACCCAGCCACCGTGCCGGCGACCAGTGGACGCGCAACCATCGTCTGCGCAACGCTGATCAAGTCGAGCCCGACCACGACTCCCCATAAGACGAGCCACGGCGTGTGCTCGATCACAGCACCGTCTCCAGAGGAATGGGTTCCGCGGTGGGCACGTCCTGCGCCGTGATCTCGATGCCGCGCGCCGCCAATTCTCGGAGCACGCCGGCTTCGTCGTCCGTCAAGTAGACGTATCGGAGCCGACGTGACCGTCCGTCCTGCTCGTGCAGTCCGCCAAGGTTCACCCGGCGGATCAGGGTCGTGTCCTGGCAAAGCTGCGTCAGGGTTTGGACGTCAGCGAGGAGCACGATGGTGCGCTTCGGAGACTGGCTCCAGCGCTCCAAAGCCGACGGAGCCTCCGCGAGCGACGCGAATTCCACGGTCATGTCCGGCGGCACGCCCATCCGGTAGAGATCCTGTTCCCATTGACTTCCACTGACGCCGTCGTCAACCAAGAGGATCGCCTCCGTGCGAAGCGCGTGGCCCCACCCAACCACAACCTGTCCGTGAATCAGCCGGTCATCGAGCCGCACGAGATCGAGCGTCATGTCTCAACCACGCGGATCGCGCGGCACCCCGTGTTCGCCGCGCGTTCGGCGGCTTCCGCGGGCGTCACATCACGATGGTAGACGAAGTCTATCAGCATCGGGAGGTTCACGCCCACCACGACGGCAACGGCGTCGCGCCC
>JBFHWR010000107.1:0-11361 GCA_041599395.1 Gemmatimonadales bacterium
CGACCATCGGGACGATACAACTCAGGTTGGTAGATGAAGGTCGGGCTGACGGGCACGAACCCGTGTGAGACATTCCCGTAGACATTGATCTCGTCCGACAGGCCTACCGTCAGGCCGAAACGTGGTACGAAGATACGTTGATCCTGTGCGCTCGCCTCGTTTGGGAGCGACAGGTCCCTTATGTCCCGATAAAACTCCCACCGCAAGCCGATGAGTGCCTCGAGCCGAGAGGAAAGCTCGATCTGATCTTGCAGATAGACACCGAGCGTTCGGTACTCGTCGGCGCGGTCGCCCGCCGTACGGATCTGACGCAAGACGTAGTTGTCCCTGATGTCCTCGCTCCGATTCCGATACACTGGGTTCACGAGGTCGAACGTGAGGGGCTTCTCCACGGTTTCAGTTACGGTGACAGTCTCGCCTGATTCGTTGGTCGTTTCGCGCTCAACTGCCACGCGTTGTGTCCGTGCTTCCCACAGGTCCCCACCATCTGTCGAGAAGGCGATCCAGTCCGCCCCGAGCAATATGGTATGGCCAATGGCTCCGGTCGTTGGCCGGAGCGTGAGGTTTGCGGTCACGTTGTCGGTCCGGCTCTTGTCAACCCGTTCCCAATAACGCAATCTGCTCACTGTCTGCACGCCGTCATTCACCCACCTGTTCAGGGTCCGATGTTCCGCCAGGTCTTCGCTCCACGCGTATCCGAGGTATGCCATGTCCAGAGTCACGTCATCGCTCAGACGTTGATTCAGCGACACATTGAGGTATAGGTCCTCAACCTCGTACCAATCACTGGGCTGCGAGAGCGACAGCGAGATGTCGGCGCCGGCAACATCCTGGGCGGGGATCGCGGAGCCCCGGTCGAGGAACCCGTCAAACTTGCTAAAGACGAACTCGGCCGTGACCGTCGTGTTTTCGGTGGGGAGAACCGTGATCGACGGGGCAACGAGGAACGTGCCGCGGTCATTCACTCTCCGGAACGTGTCAGTGCGCTCGTAGCCTGCGTTCAGCCGGTAGAGTACGGAGCGACTGGTGTTGAGCGGTCCTGTGAGATCGATGGCGGCGCGCGCCGTGCTGTGCGTGCCCACGGTGAGTGTTGTCATGTGGCGGCGTTGGACGGAGGGCTTCTTGGTGACCAGGTTGATCGTGCCGCCTGGATTGGTGTTGCCATACAACATGGCCCCTGGACCTTTGAGCACTTCGAGCCTCTCAATGTTCGCAAGCAAGGGGCTGTTGAAGTAGCCAAACCCGCTGCGCAGCCCATTGACGAGGCGATGGCCGGAACCACTTGGTCCCGTGTGACTTCTGAAGCCACGTATGTCGACGTCGTTTACGGCGGCGTTCGGATGGACGCCGCTCACACGGTTCATGACGTCGGGCATCGCGAAGGCCTGTACGTCGTCCATGAAATCTCTCGTGACCAGAGAGACTGCCTGTGGAGTCTCGATCGGCGTCGCAGCGGTCTTGGTGGGGCCGAACGTGTAGGCACTCGTGTACCCGCTGGATCGTTGGCTGGTGACTTCCACCCCGGGCAAAACGACGTGCGCGAGACTGAACGCAAAATCGACCGTAACGCTCTCGCCCGGTCGGACGACAATGGACGTGCGCTGCGCCCTGTAGCTGCCGCCGACCGCAAGCACCGTGTACCTGCCGGCATTTACGCCGGCGATCTCGTACGAGCCGTCGGATTTGGTGATGGTCTCGAGCGAGGTGTCCGTCAAGTATATGTCAACACCGCGGAGCGGGGCGCCGGTCGGGTCGATGACCCGTCCCATTATGCGCGCCGGCCCTTGGGCGACCATCGCGGGTGCGATCGAAGCCAGGAGCGAACAGGCGAGGAGCAAGCCGCGCTTTTGCCGTGTGGAAGATGTCATTGTTCTCTGTATCCGCTGCGGAACTACTGACCTCCGACCGTTCAATTCGCCTTTATCCAGTCTGTAGGTCGAGGATTCCGCTCTCGCCTTGATCGGGCGCCCGCATTCGGCGTACAGAGAGAGTAGAACCGAGTTATACGGGTGGCAATCGGAAAATTCCTGATTCTCACCCTCCGAAAGTCCGAGTTTGGCGCATGCTTGCTCCCGTGCGCTCCATCTCCCTACCGCGTCACGCCGTCGTCGGTACGCGACAGCACTGGCTTCTAGGCACCGATTTTTCGGGACCGGCGCATGATTTTGTCTCAGACAAACCGTTCACATAATTCGGACGGCGGGCGTCATGTAGTCAGCAATTGTCCGATTGTGAGGCGGCAGCGGACACACTACTGTGTCGATGAAGCCACTCGTAGGGGGGATTATGGACAGCGACGCAAGTTTGACTCCGGAGATCCGGATCCTGCTGGCGTACGAGAATGAAACAGTACGTGCGGCTATCAGGGAATATTTCGCGACGAGCGATCCCAATCTCGTCATCGTGGGTGACGTGGGGGATGGGGAGCGCGCCGTGCGCTTGTCCAACGAGTTGAGGCCAGACGTTGTTGTGATGAACGTCGTGCTTCCCAAAGTGGACGGCATCAAGGCGACACGGCAGATCGTCGCGGCCAATCCGGACGTACGCGTTATCGGATTCTCCCTCCACGACGACCAACGTCTCATAAACGGAATGCTCGAGGCCGGCGCACGCGCCTATCTCCTGATCGATCGCGATTGGGAAGAGCTGCCGAAGACGATTCGTGAGGTAGCCGGCCAGCGCCACGTACCCCAGTCGTAAACACCCGGTTCGTTGCATCGCCCTGCGATGCTCTGGGAGTCGCCTCGATTCGGTTTCATCCAGTAACGCCAGCGAAGCGGATCTGCGTCACTCCGTTTGAATGAACAGAGAGTTCTGAGATCTGGCCGGCCATTTTTCGGTGTCTGTCCGCCTGCCCAAAGGCGGCTCTCGCGGCGGCTGGCTTGGTCCCGTCACGCGTCGCCAGACGTCAGGTCCTCACGCATGGCCTACTTCGTCAGCTCTGCAACGCTGCGGAGGTTGAGCTGCCTCATGATGTGCTCTCGATGAGTGCGTACCGTCTTCCTGCTCGAACACCGTCCGGATTCCCGCGAGGACAGCTGATGATCGTCCGCGGGGATGATGCGAATAGTCATGTGGATTCCTTCGATTTGAGGTGATGCGGCACCGACACGAGCACTCAGGGGCTTTGCCACGTCGCACGCTAATGTGACACCGCCTGCTACAGTGTGAGCAAGCTGCTTACGATTGGTGTCGTGGCCACTGGCTGATCGTGCCGGAACTCGCCAACCTCGTGGTTGCATGCGCCGAATCTGAGGGCCAATTTTCAACCAGAATTGAATCTGGAGACCGATATGAAGGCCCAAGGAGCAACGATCACTCTCTTGTCCGTGCTTGCCGCCACCACACTGCTGGCGCACGACCTGTTCATGAAACTGGACACCTATTTCTTGGCCCCGGACAGCCATGTCACGGTCCCCATCTACAATGGGACGTTCATGGAAAGTGAGAACTCGATCGTGCCCGATCGGGTTCTCGACATGAGTGTGTTGAGGCACGGGAAGCGGATCCAGCTCGGGACCGGCACCTGGTTGGCAGGCGAGAATAACTACACCACGTACGTAACGGTGCAGACAGGTGCACCCGGCACCTACGTGCTCGGCGCGTCCACCAAGCATCGCGACTTCGGCCTCGCTGCCGCTGATTTCAATGCGTATCTCGAGCACGATGGGATTCCTGACGTGTTGGAGGCGAGACGGCGGGACGGCGAGCTCGAGACGGATGTCTGGGAGCGGTATGGCAAACACGTGAAAGCGGTGGTGCAGGTTGGTGACAGGCGCACCAATGATTATGCGGTGCAGTTCGGATATCCCGCCGAAATCGTTCCCCTGGTGAATCCGTACACGATCGGAGTGGGGGACGAGATTGTGGTGCGGTGCCTGGTAGACGGGAGCCCCGTGGCGGAGCAGCTTGTGATCGCCGCCGGCCACGGCGAGAACGGCGCGATCGAAGAGGTCTCTGGACGAACGGATGAGGACGGCACCGTCCGATTCCGCATGCGGGAGTCGGGACGCTGGTACGTCAAGTTCATCAACATGGTCAAGCTCACGAGCGAACCCGATATCGACTATGAATCGAAGTGGGCTACGCTGACGTTTGAGGTGAGGAGTTAGGAGTTAGGAGCTAGGAGTCGGGAGTGAGGTGTTTGGGGCAAGGTGGTAGGGGGTAGGTGGTAGGTGTTGGGTCCTCGCGCGTCCGGTGTCTCAACTATGTCGAGAGCATTCGTTAACGAAGATGCGGATGGCCCGGAACCCCGTTACGTTTTGCCGGCGCGGGATCATCCTGGGTTTGATGAAGCGGCTGCGGTGGCGTTGCTGGATGGGGCGGATCGAGGAGATTCGCGGAGCGCCGAGTTGGCGACGGGCTATCCATGGGGCGAACCGAAGCTCCGGCCGCATATTGAGCGGATCCTTGACCGCGCCCGGGAACAAGGCGACGAACGACGGGTGCAACTCGCGGAGCGATACCTCCGCCATTCTTCGCGGTGAGCGCACGTGCACGCCGAACGCTGTCCCGTTCACTGCTTCAATCGCCACCAGCTCTAACACCTAACACCTCTAACCCCTTTTCAGCACCTCTCGCCTGAAGCGCTGAACGATCGGCAGGTTATCGAGCCATGGAGACGCATCCGCTCGCGAGGGATCGCGTGGACTGACGTCGCCTGCATGCCCCGGTGGGATCTGACTGTGCAGCTCCGCCGGCTCGGTAGTGTCATCCAGATAGTGATACTCGTATCCGGGAACAAAGAGGTCTTCAGCGGCGTTGACGTCGACCGTACGCACGCCGTAACTCGAGATCTCTGTGGTCAGCGCCTGCGGCGGGATGATCCACACGTGCCTTGGACCGACAACGAACTGGTATTGAATCTGCTTGTTGCGTGACAGAATCCGAAACTTCCGGATTGTGCCGCCATAGAAACGGCTGCTCGACCTCGTGACCTCGAGCATCCCGCGACGAAGATCCGGCGCGAATCCGGGCACGAATTTGAGGGATCTCGGATCGTTTTCGCGCTCGAAGTACGCGACGTAGTTTCCCCGGTTGATCAGGTTGTGCGGGTTGGACATCGCTCGCCTCCGTGGCGCCGTAAAATCGATGTACGGATCGATGCGATTGTCCGGAGCGCGGCGCAGAATCAGCGGCACTGCACGGTCATCCCGCTGAATTCGGCGGTTTCGTCTGCTGATCACATCCAGAGCCGGCTGGATCTCGAGGGGAAGGTCCGTGGTTTCCTCCGCGCTATACTCGGCTTCTACGCCGTCTCGCACGACTCGCTTGATGTCTCCCTTTCCGATCCAGTTTTCGTCTTGTGAACGGGCATAGTGCGTTGGTGACCGCCACACCAAGGAGGCGTCCTTGTAAAAGAGCCGCGGGTAGATCGCCTGGTTGCCGCCGCCGGTCGTCCCCGTTCCAGGGAGGCGTACATAGCCTACCAGGAACCGAAACGTCTCGTCGTACCGTAGGTTGGTCAGGTAATAGGTCGTGCCGAATAATTCGACCTTGTGCTTTGGCGTGTAACCGCCGGCGAGTAGCCGCGCGGGGTTCTTGCTGGCCGCGCCCGCGGGCCTGATCGGGACGCCGCTGTCGATCAGTCTTCGGAATTCGTACGTGATCTGACGCGGAGAGCGTGCGGACGGGCGGATGCCCGTCACGATAGCGGATGGTATCGGATCCACGAGGTTGCTCCGGTCCGTGCGGCAGGTGCCGTAGATCGTAATATCGGCTGAGGAGTGGGGGAACCCCCGCGGCAGACGGTCGTTCTTGTGCTGGGGGACGAAATCAAGCTGGCGTCAGGCGCTCAGCGTGAGCTTCAGATGGCGCAGGGCTAGCGGCCAGCCGGGGCTCAGACGTCGGAGGACGTCAGCCCCTCCTTGATCGCATACTTGGTGATCTCCGCGACACTGTGGAGGTTCAGCTTCCTCATAATGTGCTCACGATGGGTGCTCACCGTCTTGCCGCTCACGTGTAGGCACGCGGCTATCTGCCTCGTCGTGTTCCCCTCCGAGATGAGCTGCAGAACCTCACGCTCGCGGTCGGTCAACACGTCAAATGGTGCCGACTCTCTCGGACGTCCCGCCTTATAGGCCTCGATGACCGTGCCGGCAATGGCGGGACTCAGGTAGGTTCGGCCTTCAACCACATTACGGATGGCATCGATCAGTTCGTTCAGCGCGCTTTCCTTGACGACATAGGCGGCGGCCCCGGCCTCGAGGACCGCCAAGACGAGCCGTCGCTCGTGATGCATCGAGAGGACCAGGACCTTCACCGACGGGAGCTTGGCCACGATATGTCTGGTCGCTTCGATACCATTCAGCTTTGGCATATTGACGTCCATGACCACCACATCGGGCTCGTGTTCGATGGCTGCCTCGATCGCGGCCCTTCCGTCCTTAGCTTCGGCGACGACCACCATGTCCTTCTCTTGTTCCAGAACCGTGCGGATTCCGGCCAAGAAGAGTTCATGGTCGTCTGCGAGCAGAATGCGGGTTGTCATTGGGATCCTCCAACGGGGCTCGATGTGGACAGAGGAACGACGGGCACGAGGACGATGGCCGTCGTCCCTTTCCCCTCCTCCGATAGGATATCGAACTTCCCGCGGTAATGGGCAACCTGCTGGCGGATACTGAACAGGCCAAAACTCCCGGTATTGCTAAAATGGCTGCTGGGGGAATACGTGTCAAAGCCCCGGCCATCGTCGCGAACCCGGAGCGTCACCTCTCCCCGACTCGATGTGAGCGAGATCCAGACGTTCTTGGCGTGCGCGTGCTTGACGACGTTGGTCAACAGCTCCCTCGCCGATCGAAACAAGACGAATCCGAGTTCTTCGGACACGGGCTCCGCTCGCTCGTCGCAGTCGACCTGCACGTCAAAGTGGCCTTCCTTGGCCATCCGCTCGCCTAACGTTTCGAGGGCCGCCCCCAGCCCCAGTTCCTGAAGCACCGGCGAACTGAGTTCCACGGTGAGCGATCGCATTTGCGCAATTGCGTGGTCCAGGAGCGAGCAGACTTCCGTGTGCTCCTCGTCCGATCCACCCCCCGCTTGCCACCGCGCGAGTTTGCCTCGCAGTAACCCTAGCAACTGCCCGACTCCGTCGTGAAGCTCGCGGGCGACTTTACGGCGCTCTCGTTCCTCGGCAATCACCAGCTCCGAGGACAACTGTTCCAGCTGTTCGCGATGTTCCGAGAGCTGCTGTTCGGTTGCCTTACGCTCCGTTACGTCCTCGCAGACAACCAGGACGACAACCTGGCCATCGTGACTCTTGACGGTCGTCACGGATTCGCGCACCCAGATGATTGTCCCGTCCTTCTTGACCTTGCGAAATTCCCAGCGGGCCACGTGCCCAGGCTTGCGGACCGCGTTGGCAAGCTGCCCCTGGACCGCTTTCCGGTCGTCTCGGTGGAACACGGTCAGCACGGGCTGTCCAACCAGTTCCTCCTGCGTGTACCCGAGTTGCTCCGCCCCAACGGAGTTCACCGTCCGCACCGTGCCGTCCGTCGAGAGGGTGAAGTACATGAGCGGGATGTTTTCGTACAGCGCCCGGTATCGCGCCTCGCTTTCCTCCAGCGCACGAGCCGCCCGGATCCGTTGTGTATCGTCGCGGACCACGGCAAACACGGAATTTTGTTGGTCGGGTGCTATGCGAGCCTCGAAGTGCCGCGTTTCACCATTGGCCTCCAGGTCGTACTCGAACTGCTGGACCCGACCTGTCTCGAGGCTCAGACGGATGTGCTCGAGCGCTCGTTCGGCTACATGTACAGGGAGAATCTCGTCAACGCGTTTTCCAAGAAAGGTCTCGGGCGGCGCCGCCGGCTCAAAGCCGTCTCCCGGGATGTATTCGAGGTATGTTCCCTGCCGATCCATGCGAAACGTTGCGCCGGGAATGGCACTGATGAGCGCCGCCCGCGCGCGTTCGGCTGGTTCGATATCGCCGTCCGGGCTCCCCCCGTCCAACGCCGGTTGTCCCTTGGAAGACAGCTTGTACGGGGGCCAGAGGTCGCTCGGTCGCTGAGCTGACGCTTTCGCCTTTTCGCTCATGGATCTCCTGTGTGCAGGCCCCTCACACAATGACCGAGAACGAGCTACTCCAAATCCCGAGAGCTTCCACCTACTATGAGGAAATGGACGCAACTCGGCTAGGCTGAAGACGTGCGCAGTTCCGATTACGATCTACAGTACGCGACATGTGTCGTCAGAGTGCGCCACGAGGTGGAGTTCGCACGGTATCCGTCGCCGAACTCCTCGAGCATCGCTCACGGTGCGTGCGCCAGGAGTTTGGGAGAAGGGTTGCTGGGTTCGGGGTCGGGCGCGGGACGTCCGTTTACGTTGTGAGGTCCGCCAGCGATATTAGCGGCCAGCAACTCTCAACCGGGTCGAGCCTGCCGTGATCCCAGATATCGGTGTCTTTCATCCGCAAATCGTACACTTTGCGGTCGCACTCTTGTACGTCGGCGTGACCTTCCGGCTGGTCTCGCTCCTCGGCAAGCCCAAGTTCATTGGTCCGGCAGCGACGACACTGCTCCTGCTGGGCGCGACAGCGGCCGTGTTTGCGGTGAAGTCGGGCGAGGATGCGCACGGGCCGGCCGAGCGTATCCCGGGGGCGCGCGACATGGTGGAACATCATGAGGAACGGGGTAAAGCCGCGCGCAACGCGTTTCTCGTGGTGGCCGTAATCGAGCTGGTCGCGCTGGCACTCGCGCGTCGAAAATACTACAAGGGTGTGGTGGCCGCCTCCGCCGTCGTTGGCGCCGTGGGCTTGGTGATTCTCACCGAGGCAGCGGGGCACGGCGGTGACGTCGTGTATTCGTATGCCGGCGGGGTCGGCACGCGTTCCGGGAGCGTGGCGGACGTGGAGCGGCTGCTCAAGGCCGGGTTGTTCTATCAGGCGCGCCAGGACCGGGCCGAGGGACGGCATGAGGACGCAGCCCGCCTGATCGAAGAGATGGCTCGGCGGTTTCCCGGAGATCCCGAAGTGGCGCTCTTGGCGGCAGAATCATTGATCCGAGATCGACAAGATGGGACGACCGCCCTGGCTCGGTTGACGCGGCTCGAGCTGCCGGCAGATGAGACGCGACTCCGATTGCGCCGCGGTCTGCTCATGGCCGACACCTATCTTGCCATGTCCCAGCCGGATTCCGCGCGGGCCATCTTGATCGATTTGCAAGGGGAGTTTCCGTCCAACGAGACCGTGAGGCGTCGCCTGGACGCGGTGCCATGAGCGAAAATGGGTTTCAGAATCCCATCCCAAGGCTCAGCCTGAAGCTGTTCACAGTTGCCTGGTTCGTGACGACGTTCACACCGCCCACCGTGAACTGGTCCGGTGTGATCCCGGAGATGTCGAACGTGTACCGCAGCTCGGGATAGAGGAACCCCAGCTTTACGCCCGCGCCAACACTCCAGACCATGACGAAGTTCTCGAGGTCGTCTTCGAAGTCGCTCTGTGCGTCGCTCGACGCCAGAATCCGGAACTCGGGGCCCGTAAACACGTACGGGGCGACAAGCAGGCTGATGAGCTGAGCGCGCACGTCGATTGGAACCGCGATGTAATTCAGCTGAAACGCATCGGGATCGAGGAAGGTCGCCCCCTCAAACAGGGGGCCCGCGTTCAGGTACTGGATCCCGGGCCGAACCGCCATGGGACCAAAAGCCGCGTCGAGAAACAGCCCCGCGTGGAAACCAGTACGGCTGTCAAACGTTTCCCGAACGTTCCCGACTTGTATGTCGTCGAATGAGGCCAAGTTGACCCCCGCGACGATCCCCAACGTCGTCTGCGCGGCGCCGCGCTCCGGCGTGAGGGCAGCGAGCCCGGTGACACTGATCGCGACGACTCCCATCCAGCTCACGACACTCGTTTTCATGACTCCTCCATGCGACGTCGGCCTTGACCGGCCGGGTATGATGTTCCACCGTTGGTGAGGCTCGTACACCATGATACTCTATCTGGTCCAACACGGTGTCGCGGAATCGGCTGACCGAGACGCCAGCCGGCCGTTGACACCGGACGGTCGTGAAGCCGTCTCGCGCATCGCAGGCGCCCTCGCGCGCGCGAGGTTACCAGTCGAAGCGATCTATCATTCGGGTAAGCTCAGAGCCAAGCAGACTGCCGAGATCTTCGGCGCGTCGCTGGGACCACCGGGGGGCGTGGCGCAATTCGCGGGCCTCCACCCGAATGACGATCCGGCGATCGTCCAGTCCCGGCTGCAGGACCTCCCAAGTCGCACGATGCTGGTGGGGCACTTACCCCACATGGCCCGGCTTGCGTCGCTCCTGCTCCTGGGAGAACCGGACCACGAGCTGGTGGTGCTGCGGAACGCAGCGGTGCTGGGTCTTCACGTCGCCGACGACAGCCTCTGGCGTGTCACCTGGTATCTGCTGCCGGAACTGGTGGTCTAAGCGGACGCGGGACGCCTGACGCCTGAAGCCTGACCGCCCGACGAGTGTGACGCCTGGCCTGGCGGCCACACGCGTCCCGATGCTAGACTCGGCAACACAGCGCGAACGCGCGAGACCACCTCCGCTGTCACCTTCGAGCTGCCAATGAACACCAGCCTGCGAATCGCCGTCGTCCAAATCGATTGTCAGGTGGGTGACGTCGACGCAAACTGCGCACGCATGCGCGGCTGGGCGGAACAGGCTCGTCACGCGGGGTGTGACGTTGCGGTGTTCCCGGAAATGGCGGACACCGGCTACGTGATGGACACGATTACATCGAGAGCCACTAGCTGGGACACGGGGGCGCTCCCACAGCTTGCCGCGATGGCATCGGCCTTGGATCTGCACATCATTTGCGGATTGTCCGAGCGGAGCGACGCGGGCGTCCACAACGCCGTTGCCGTTATTGATTCCGGCGGCCACGTCCAGGCGAAGTATCGCAAGATCCATCTCTTTACGGGAACGCCGGTACACGAAGAATGTCATCTCGTTCCGGGAACCGAGGCGTGTCTTACAACCGTCGAGGGATTTCGGATCGGGATCATGGTGTGTTACGACATTCGCTTTCCGGAGATGGCCCGGGCGCTCACACTCGCTGGTGCGGATGCCATCGTCGTACCGTCGGCGTTTCCCTTCCCGCGCGTCCGACATTGGAATACGCTTCTGGCCGCGCGAGCGATCGAAAATCAGACATACGTTGTCGCAGCGAATCGGGTGGGAACGGATGCTGACGTGACCTTTTGCGGCAGCAGTCGTGTCATCGATCCGTACGGCGTGGTCATCGCGTCGGCACCCGAGATCGGCGAGACGCTCATCAGTGCAGAGCTGCGCCATGAGGTCATCAGAGACACGAGGGAGTCGCTCCGCGTCTTTGATGACCGGGTGCCGTCAGTGTATCGCTCGATGTTGGACGATTGACGCTGGACGCGGGACGTC
>JBFHWR010000108.1:0-11332 GCA_041599395.1 Gemmatimonadales bacterium
CATTGGAGCGGAAGGTCAGCATACTCCGCGCTGCGCGCGCCCAAGCCGATGATCGGCATGCCTCGGTTGTTCATCAGATCCTCGCGCCAAAGCGGATTCTCGCCCGTGCTGAGTACACGTGAGTAGAAGCGCACTTCACGTTCGTGTTCGGGAACGGCAATGTCGGCGCTGAGGATTCCACCGACGCGTGGGACAAAGGGTGCACTCATGGTTGCCATCCTAATTGACATCACGTTGGTTGGCGCGTGAAAGTTCTTTACCAGATATCCTACTTCAATGGGCTCGCAATCTCGGCGATCCGGAGGCGGCCTAACGGCCTGCAAATCACCTGCGGGCGACTACTCACCAGGCGGGCCGCAGCCGCAGGCTGCTATGAATGACGTAAACGTGCACAAACATTCGCTGGCGCACAAACGCTGTACTCCCTAGCAACGCGCGCGCCCCGTCAGGTGCATTTGCTGGTTAGGGGGCGAAGCTTCAGCCCCGTAACTACTTGCGCGCCGAGGGCGCCACGGAGCGTGAATTTCACTTGTGCCGAAGCCGTAAGCCCAATCGTCAAAGTGCGACACGAACTGGCCGGTAGCGGGTGTCGCGTTCTGCGTATTGACAAACTGCTAGCATTCTCTGAATGTGACAAGAACTAGTTGTCTACTCGGAGAGCAGGCATGGCGTTGCTCTTCCTCGGAGCCCTGTCGTCCCTAGGTGTGGCTCTCAGCTCCGGAGGCCTGACGGCCCAGGAGCGTGTAGAGATTGCCACAGAGTCCCTCTGCGATACCTGCCTAGCGCTCGAGCACCTCGTCACACTAGGCGACTCAAACGACCCAGTTGGCTTCGGCCGGTTTTCAAAGACTGTTCAGGACGGTCGGGGGCGATACTATGTAGCGCCGACATTTGACATGGGTCGTGTACTCGTGTACGACAGCACGGGCACTTTCATGTCAGTGTTTGGCCAGGCCGGTGGCGGACCGAAAGAACTGGGACGCATCCGTCGCTTCCGCGTCTCGACCGGGGACAGTCTTCACATTTTACATGGTGGGCGATACACGGTCGTATCGCCGACGCACGTCGTGGTTCGTACACAGATTGTGCGTGTGAATACTGGCGAGTTCGCTGTGCTGCGGGGGGGTCAACTGGTGGTGGGTGGCGTTCTAGGGACGCGAGCGGGTGCTGGGTATCCGCTTCATCTCCTTGAGGGCGACTCGGTCGTCCGGTCGTTCGGTTTGGAGAAGCCGGATCAACGCCTCGAGTCTTCCATTCTGCTCAAGGCACATCGGGTGGCGAACGGTAGCAACGGGCGAGTCTGGTTGGGACACTACAATCAGTATCAACTTGAACTGTGGGACACGACAGGAACACGCATTAGAACTTTGCGACGGGATGCGGATTGGTTTGTCCCGTGGCAGTCGTTCACCGGTGGGCCGACTCGACCTGTCATGGCAGATGTCCAACAGGATATCAACGGTTACCTGTGGGTTTTGGTGGCGGTTCCTTTGAGATCGTCGGTTCTGCGTTTCCGACGGGAGCAGGGATTCCAGGCACGAGAACAGCCGGTGATGTCCGTGTCGGAGGAATCCAGTGCGTTTTACACAATGATCGAGGTCATTGATCCAGATCGCGGTGAGATGGTTGCGAGCCGCCGCGTAGACGACCTTGTGGTCGGCTTTGCGTCTGATAGCACAATCTACGTACGTCGGGAAGACGTCGGCACAGGTCTTGTCATCGACGTTTTAGTGGTTCGCCTGAAGCCGTGACTTAACAACATGCTGTTGTTAGAAAAAGGAGGGTGCTATGCGTACTCTGACTCGGCTTTCAATGCTGCCGGTGACCACGATCTTATTACTTGGTGCATTCACGTTCCATGTAAGTGGTTCAGGCGTTCCGGAGTCGGCCTCATGTGGCAATTGCGAGACAGAGGTCGAGACTTACGTAATTCACTATTTCGGCGGAGGTGAGCGCTACCACTGTGACGGGAGTCAGAGTTCCGGCTGCCATCCTCAACCTTACAACGGGCCATGCTTTGCATATCACATTGTGTGTCTGTTACAAGAGGAAGATGGTGCTGACGTCGACCTAGCGGCAGTCGCGGACAGGTTGGAAACTGCCTACGTCGACGGAGACGTGCAGACCATGGTAGCCGAGCTGGGCAAGTACAGCAGTTACGTGAAGTACATTCCCGAACGGCAGGCGATCCAGATGCTCGATTGCAAGCAGAACTCGGTTCTGATGCATCTGCAGTTGACGCCCACGCAGGCAGCGATAATCGAAGAATAGCTGGCGGTCCTTTTACCCGGACGTTTTCTGGGCGCGGGTGCTCAGTCACGTGCATCGACCGGTTAGCGGGGAGTGCTTTCAACGAATGACTCAGGTCACGGTGGAGTCGATGGTCGTAAATGATCGGGAAGGTCTCGAACGACAGTTTGTGGCAGGGTTGGCGTGATTCGGCGTGGTATGGAGGTGGAGTAAGCACGCTCAGTTTACTGTGTACGTCGCCCCCTAACCAATGATGGACGTGAAATACCATGTTGGTGCCCTAGCACCATACCGCAATATGCAGACAGCGACACAACCGGAGTGGATAATGCCGTAGGCCGCATAATTGTGTTAGGCTGACTATGCCGAGCGTCGGAGAGCAGGACGTGCACGGGGCCGGCGACAGCCGAAACCACGCTCTCGCAACCGTCGAACGGCTATCGGGCCAACCGCTGCCTTGACTTGACGACTCGACGACTCGAGGACTCTAAGGCGCGCTCCCCGAGCGCGCATGCTTCCAAAGAGGCCCTCCTACAAAAAACCGCACCGCCTGATGGCGATGCGGTGACTCCGGAGGAGGGACTCGAACCCCCGACCCGACGGTTAACAGCCGTCTGCTCTACCAACTGAGCTACTCCGGACCAAACATATGCCGCTGACGCACTTAAATATGGTGCCGTGCGACCAATCCCGCAGGCCGCGACCCCACACCCCAACCGGCTGCGGCCGGGGCAGTGTAATCCCTACCCCGTCTTCACGCAAGCAAGCGCCTCATCCGACACCGCCGCCAACGCGTCCCGCAAATACGCCGCCGTGTGCGTGTCGGTATTGGCCACCTCTTCAGGCGTGCCCGCGGCCACAATCCGGCCACCTGCGTCCCCGCCGTCAGGCCCCATGTCAATCACCCAATCGGCACGCTTGATCAAGTCCAAATGATGCTCGATCACGAGCACCGTGTGCCCCGCATCCACCAGCCGGTCCAGCACCTTGATCAGCATCCGCACGTCATCCAAATGCAACCCCGTCGTAGGCTCATCCAGAATGTACAACCTGCTCGCTGCCTTCTTCCGCGCGGTCGCAAGCTGCCGCGCGATCTTGAGCCGCTGCGCCTCACCACCGGACAGCGTCGTCGCCGGCTGCCCCAGCCGGAGATACCCCAACCCCACCTGCTGTAAATGCCACAAGGACTTGCCAAGACGCTCCTGATGGCGGAACCGCTGAATGGATTCGTCGACCGTCAACTCCAACACTTCCTGAATCGACAGCCCCTTGATCCGCACGTCGAGTACCGCCGGCATGAAACGCGACCCCTCGCATGCCTCGCACGGCACAAAGATGTCCGCCATGAACACCATCTCGACCCGAATGTGCCCGGCGCCCTCGCACATCTCGCACCGTCCCCCGTCCACCGCGTTGAAGCTGAAGGTCGCAGGCGTATACCCGCGCGCACGGGACAACGGCTGCCCGGCGTACAGCGTGCGAATCTCATCGAATGCGCGAACATACGTGATGGGATTGGAACGCGGCGTGCGCCCAATCGGTGACTGGTCGATCAAGATCACGTCGTCCAATCGCTCCCACCCCTCCACACCGTCCACCGCACCCACCGCCTCGCCCAGATGTTCCTTCGCGCCGTGCGCCCCCTTCAGACGAGCGGCGAGCTGACGATACATCACATCGTGCACCAGTGTCGACTTGCCCGATCCCGATACTCCCGTCACCACCGTGAGCGTGCCCAGCGGGATCGCGGCATCGACGCCGTCCAGGTTGTGCAACCGTGCCCCCGAAACGGAAAGCCACCGAGGACCGGAGCGGCGGCGAACGCTGGGGAGCCCAATCCGTTTCGCACCGGTCAAAAACTGCCCGGTCAGGGTGCCGGCGGCCTCGGCGCCACGCACAGGACCGGAGTACACCAGGTCGCCTCCCTGTTCGCCGCTCCCAGGACCCAACTCGATCATATGGTCCGCCGCGCGTATCGCCGCCAAATCATGCTCCACCACCACCACCGTGTTTCCTGCGTCGGCCAAGCGCCGCACCAGATCCAGCAATCGCCCAATGTCCCGCGGATGCAACCCGATCGACGGTTCATCCAACACGTACAGCGTCTCCACCAACCGGGCGCCGAGCGCGTTTGCCAACGAGATGCGCTGCGCCTCTCCTCCGGAAAGCGTCCGGGTCTGGCGGTCGAGAGACAAATACCCCAAGCCGACGTCGCACAAGAACTTCACGCGGCTCTCCAGTTCCCGGAGAATCGTGGTGGCCAGCGCGCGCTCAAACGGTGGGAGCTCGAGCTGGGCAAACCACGCCGCGATCTTCGCAGCAGGCAACGCACTCAGCTCGGCAATAGACCTGTCGCCTATCCGGACCGCGAGCGCCTCGCGACGCAGCCGTCCCCCGTGACATTCGGGACAGTCGTTCGCCTTCTGATACTGCCGCAAGAACACGCGGATATACTGCTTGTAACGCTTTCGCTCCAGCGCCCGGAGAAACGGATACACGCCCACAAAACGCCCCTTCTTGCCGTGCAACAACAGGCGGCGTTTCGTAGCGGCCAGCCGATGCCAGGGTGTGGTGAAGGGGATATTCGCGTCTGACGCATATTCCTTTAATAGGCGCCGCCGCCGCGTGTATCGCGGCTTGGTCCAGGGGTCCAAGGCGCCCTCAGCCAGCGTCCGTGTGGAATCCGGCACGATCAGGGACTCGTCGTACTCCAACACCGCCCCAAAACCGTTGCACGCCGGGCAGGCGCCGCGAGGATTATTGAAGGAAAAGAGGTTGGGGCTGAGTGCGAGGCCCGGGACACCACACGAGGTGCACCGCGGGTGTTCGGAAAACCGGAGCGGTTGGCTCGGCCCCGTCACCACGACAGTTGCTTCCCCGTCTCCCTCCGCGAAAGCCGTGGCCAACGAATCGCTGATGCGGTTCCGGTTTTCGGGCGCGCTCGCGAGACGATCAACCAATACCAGCATCTCGTCCGATCCCAGCACGTCGAGATCGTCGAGTTCCTCCACGCGGACCACCGTGTCACCGACCAGGAGCCGGACGAACCCCAACGCGCGGAGCTGTTCACCGATCAGCGCAGGCGCCACCTCCGCACCATGGGGGAACCGAAAACCGATGAGTATCGTCTCCCCCGGCAATTCCGCGACCACACGGTCGGCGGCAGTGGTGGGGGAGTCGAATCGCACCGGCGCGTCACACTCGTGGCAGAACTGCTGTCCAACCCTCGACCACAACAGCCTCAGATAATCGTAGATCTCGGTGGCCGTACCGACGGTAGAACGGCTGGAGGTCGTGGGGTTCTTCTGTTCGATCGCGACGGCCGGTGACACGCCATCCAACCGGTCGAGCGCCGGCCGGGACATGCGCTCCAAGAATTGCTTGGCGTAACTCGACAAGGATTCCACATATCGCCGTTGTCCCTCGGCGTAGAGTGTGTCGAACGCCAGAGAGCTCTTTCCCGATCCGGATGGTCCTGTCACGACGGTGAGCGCGCGCCGGGGGATCTCGACCGTAATCCCCCGCAGATTGTGCTGCCTCGCGCCGCGCACGACGATCTGCTGACTTGGCATGGCTTGAAGCATACCGGGGTGTTGCTCATTGCTACAAGTGCACGTTGACGTTGCCTCTGAGCACGCGTACGTTGGCGTCCGACATGGCGAACGTCGTCTCCCCCCGTCTCCTCAGACGCGGTCTCGAAATTTTCGCGCTGATCTCCGTGATCGGGTTCGGCGGACTCCTGCTGTACGGCAGCAACCTCCAGCGCTTTTCAGAAGCCATGCTCTCGCTCAAATGGGGCTGGGTGGCCCTTGGGATCGTGCTTGCGTCGCTCGATTGGTTTGGTGGCGGCCTCCGGCTTTGGGTACTGGCGCGACACGTCCACCCGACCGCATCGCTTGGGGGATCCGTGCTGGCGGGTGGTTTGAACACGTGGGCGAGTTACCTCACGCCGTCCCAGACCGGCGGTGGGCCCATGATGATCTACACGATGAAACGGTTTGGCATTCCGCTTCCGGAAGCCATGATCTCGACGTTGATGACGTTCGTCGCGACCCTGCTGTTCTTCGGTGTGCTCGGGCCGCTGGCGATTTTCCTGGGTGCCGGACAATCACTTGCCGAACACGGCGTGCTGGGGCAGGCGCTCACGCTGCGCGACCTCTTCCGACTGAGCTTGGGGGCGTTCGTCGTCATCGGATCGGCCATCCTGTTGCTCATCGTGTTTCCGGGAGTGGCACGCCGCATGGCACGGTGGCTGGTGGGGCTCCTCAATCGGCGGGGAAGCCCGAAGCTCGCTCATCGGGTAGAGGTCATGCGAGAGGGCATCGATCGATCGCACACCTCCTTGGTCGCGTTCTTTCGCGGGCGGGGCTGGGCGGCGCTTGCGTTGGCGGTGCTGCTCACTGCTGCGGCCCATGCCAACAAGCTGCTTGCCGGTTACATCGTGCTCCGCATGCTCGACATTCAAGCTCCGTTTCTGGATGTCCTGCTGCTCCAGACGCTCATCGTGTTTCTCCTGTATTTTGCGCCCACCCCGGGGGGCTCCGGGTTGGCGGAGATCATTTCGGCCGCAGTGATGTCGATCTATGTCCCCCGAGAACTCACCCCATCCTACATCTTGTTGTGGCGCCTTGTGGTCAGCTACCTGACGGTTGGCTTTGGATCGTACGTTTTTTGGCGTTGGCTGAAGGGTGCGGAGACCGACTTGGATTCCTCTTGAATCGGGCATATTACCAAGCGCGACATGCTGCGAAATCCCTTACTCGCCACGAGTTGCCCGGTTTGCGAATCGGGTGGTAACTTCTCCTGATCTTCAAATCTGAGCCGCTGAAAATCGTTATGGCGCATCTGGAGATTCGTGGTCGGCGCAAGCAGGTTCGGGTCGGCCGGCCGCCGATTGGCTCCCATGCACCTCCTGAAATCCCCAACGGCGGGAGCCGGGTTCAGAACGAGGGAAGGGAGACAGCCAACCTGTTGCAATACGAACACTTCCGCCACTCGACGCGCGCCCGCCCGCGGGGATGAATTCCACCGCTACGAACGTCCCGTCGACCGGCGCCAGGCTTGTTTCTCTCACAGATGGCCGGGAGTGCGAGCTGTCCGGCCGCTCGCTCGTTCTCGGGCGGGACCAAGGGTGTGACTTTGTCATAGCCGGCCGGCTGGTCTCTCGGCGACACGCCGAGATCATTCCGACGGCCCGAGGCTATCTATTGGTAGATACCAGTTCCAACGGCACGCTCGTGAACGGCCGTCCGGTCACGGAACAGCATCTGCTCAAACGAGGCGACGTCATTGCGTGCGGGAGTCATGAAATTCGGTTTTTCACCGCTGGTGAATCCGGCGTGGCTGGCGCGGAGCCCGAACCCCCGAGCCCGGCAGCGGGCGCGCACCAACGGTTGAGCAATACGATGCACGGGATTCCCGCTGTGTCGCCATCGCCCCCGTCGCCCCCGTCGCCCGCCGCGCCCGCCGCGCCCACGTCCTCTCCGACGTCACCGCTCCCGGGCGCGCCACCGGGCGCCGCACAGCGCCTCAACAACACGATGCACGGGATTCCGGTCCCTCCGCGCGCTCCCCACGGGGCCCGGCAGCAGCTCAGCAACACCATGCATGGCATTCCGGCTGCGCCCCCCCTGCTGGCGTCGTTCATTGGGCGGTCGGGGTCGTTCAAGGGACGCCGGTTTCCGGTGTACGTCCCGGTAGCCAACATCGGCCGGGCCGAGTACAACGACATCGTGCTCGACGACACGAGCGTGTCGACGGCGCATGCAAAGTTGCAGCGTCGCGAAGGCATTTGGGTGATCGTCGACCTCGAATCCACCAACGGTACGATCATCGACGGTCATCGGGTGACCGGCGAAGCGCCGCTCTCCCCCGGCGCCGTCCTACAACTCGGGGACATCGAGTTGCTGTTTCAACCCACCGATGATGGCATCGCATCCCAGCCCGGCGGCGGCACGCGAGTGGTGGAGGGGCTGGACGTCGGTGCGCCGCCGCCGGGGCGGGGGACGGGGCCGGGGCAATGACCGTAACGGACCGTGTCCACTATACGTGCGCGGGGCGAACCGACGTCGGCATCGTCCGGGCCGGAAACGAGGACGCGTTCTTGATGCTTCCCGACAAGGGGATCTTCATTGTCGCCGACGGCATGGGTGGCCACGCGGCCGGTGAAGTGGCCAGCGACATGGCGGTGCAGCTCATCGCCCGGCGGCTGGACGGCGTGTTGGGTCGGACCGATGCCGAAGCGACCAACATGATCCGCCTGGCCATCAACGAAGCCAATGGCGCGATCTTCGAGCGGACCGTGACCGAGCCGGAGAAGCGCGGCATGGGAACGACCGCCACGGCGCTCGTGATCAACGGGTCGCGGTACATTATCGGTCAGGTGGGTGACAGCCGGACGTATCTGTTGCGAGGAGACGAGTTTTCTCAAGTCACCAAGGACCATTCGTACGTGCAAGAGCAGGTGGATGCTGGGTATCTCACGCCGGAGCAGGCACGCACGCACCCATACAGCAACGTCATCACCCGCTGCGTCGGCGCGAATGCCGAGGTTGTTCCGGACGTGTACCTCGGTACCATCCAGACGGGCGACGTCTTGCTGCTCGCGTCAGACGGGCTGACCGGCATGCTCGAGGACCCCGATCTGCTGAGCGTTCTCAGGAACGCACAGCAGCCTGCCTCATGTGTGGATGCGTTGGTTGCCGAAGCCAACCGGCGCGGCGGACTCGACAACATCACCGTCATCGTCGTCCGGATCGACAACATCGAACCGGCAGACGATAACTGACCCAAACAGTCCAGCGTAGTGTGCCTGAAGGACCGAACGCTGCTGCAGTCGGGGTAGTCGCGGCGGAGCATCTCGGACCGTTGCTCTATGCGCTCGAGGTGTGTGCGGTATCGATGGAGAACGCCGGCCGGGCGGAAGATGCGCAATACTATCGGGCTCTGGCGCGAAAACTGGCCGATGCTGGGGGAACCCCGGCATCGAGCGAAGGCGCGAACGCTACGTCGTAACCCCCGTCAACACACGTCCACTCCGTAACACGCTCCCTATCTCCCCAGCAGTCCGCTCGACCAGGGCGACAATGGCCCGCGCATCGACGGCGACCGACCGGGCCGTGAACACCCGCAGCCGTCGCGCGCTGGTATGCAGTTCGTCTGCCACGTGCTGCAGGCCGATCCGGTCTGATCCGCCGTGTGCGTTCAGCTGCTCGACGTCACCCTGCCGGGTCAGGACCGGAAGGTCAACGGCGAGCATTTCCTCTTTCACCGGGAAGTCCAGTAACAATTCACCCGGTCCCAGTCCCAACTCGGTGGCGAGACTGTTCTCGACCTGTTCCGCGAGATTGGGCTCGCCTGCGATCCAGGTGCCGACGCCGTCGGGTAAGTCAGCAGCCGGGATATCCACGGTGCGCTTGTACAGTTGCCGATCGCGGAGCCGGGCCGCGAGCCCCGTACAGTCCGACGTGGCAAGTCGCTCCATCAACACTTCGTCCGTACTGTGCGCGATCCACTCTTCCGTTACAGCCCCGCGAGCCAGCGACTCACGCACGAGCCGTTTGAACATGACCGTCGCGCTCCGGACGGCGTGATGCCAGTACACGTTTCGGTACATTTGGTACTTCGCGAACAGCAACGATTCGAGCGCGCTCACCCCTTTTTCGTGTACGGCCACGGTGAGCGGTCCGGTGGTAGTGGAGGGAACGAGCGTGATGGAGTGGAGGAGGCGATCGACATCGACGTTGCCGTAGGGCACCCCGCACATACGCGCGTCGCGGGTCAGATACTCGATTTTGTCGAGATCCAGTGACCCGGAAATCAGTCCCTGTAACGGCCCGTCGCTGCATCCGGTGATGAGCGCGATGATTCGTTCACGAACGTCCGGGATCCCGGTTCCGTCGAGCAGGTCTCCAACGGCGGAATCCCTGATCCCGCGGGCGGCAAGCTGCTCGTGCGAGGGGAGACCCGCCTCTTCGAGCGCATGGGAAAACGGATAGTGGCCGATGTCGTGCAGCAACGCGGCGAACTGAACGAGGGCCGGCTCTTGTTCATCGAGATCGCGCAGCTCCCCGCGCTCTCCCAACAGAGCGAGCGCCCGCCTGGCGAGGTGGTACGTTCCCAACGCGTGCTCGAATCGCGAATGGGTAGCCCCCGGGTACACGAGAAACGCGTGTCCCAACTGGCGAACGTATCGGAGGCGCTGTAACGGCTCGCTGTCCAGCACGGCAAGCGCGCTGCTGTCGACCCGGATGTTGTTCCACACCGGGTCGCGAATGACTTCGAACCTGTTTGACCCGTTCATGGCCGTTCGCTAAACAGTGGGCCCCGCCTCTCGGACGGCGTCAGGTACCTGATCGGCGTAGTTTGTGAAGTTGTCGATGAACATCTGCGCCAGATTGCGTGCCTGCGCGTCGTACCTTGCGCCGTCGGACCACGTGCCACGCGGGTCCAGAACGGCGCTCGGAACGCCCGGCACCTCCGTCGGCACGTCCACGCCGAATACGGGGTCGCGCCGGGTGGGCACGGCGTCGAGGCTTCCATCCAGGGCTGCGCGAATCATCGCCCGCGTGTGCGCGAGATTCATGCGGCTTCCCACCCCGTACGGCCCGCCCGTCCACCCGGTGTTCACCAGCCAACACTTCACCTTGTGCCGCTCGATGCGTTCGCCAAGCATCTTTGCGTACACACCCGGGTGCAGCGGCAGGAACGGCGCACCGAAACAGGCGCTGAAGGTGGCCTGTGGCTCTGTGACGCCGCGTTCGGTTCCCGCCACCTTTGCCGTGTATCCGGACAAAAAGTGATACATCGCCTGGTCCGGGCTGAGCTTGGCGATGGGCGGCAACACCCCGAAGGCATCCGCAGTCAGGAAAACGATGCTGTTTGGGTGACCCGCCCGTCCCTCAGGGACGTGATTGGGGATGAAGTGACTGGGGTATGAGGCGCGGGTGTTCTCGGTGATGGTGTCGTCGTCGAGGTCGATTTCCCGGGTCGTCGGGTCGATGACGACGTTTTCGAGCACGGTGCCGAACATCCGTGTGGTGGCATAGATCTCCGGCTCGCCGTCGGCGGAGAGGCGGATCAC
>JBFHWR010000109.1:0-11325 GCA_041599395.1 Gemmatimonadales bacterium
ATGGGTGAGAACTCAAACCCATTTTGAAGAAAAAGAGAATAGAGCGCAAAGCAGAGCGCGCCCATCCATACGGTTCCGCTGACTTGCGCCATGACAATCGCCAGCAAGACGCCCATCAAGAGGACGAGTCCGATCATCATCGCACGCGAATACCACTCAGAATCGATCAAATGCGGCAAAACATAGGCCGCGAACTTGAACACGTGTGGTCGGCCCTGCAGCACGGAAGCGTCGATCATATCGTTCCAAACGCTGCCGAATCCATCGCGCATGCTGTTGGCGAGTCGGATGTCGTCGTTGTGCGACCAGCTCATGTGCCAGAATGACGCTGTCGACACGGCAAACAGGATCACCAAGAGGCACGCGAGCGGTGCAGCGGCGCCACGCGGTCGTTGGCGGGAAACAGTGTCGGCGGCGGATTCGGTCACGGCACGGTGTCGGAAAGAAGGGTCATCACTCATCCGCGAACGGTCTGAAGGTCAAACACAGGTGCCAAAGGCACCGTGCGATGGATCACCGCCACGGTAGTTTGCTCTCAGGAAAAACTCACGGCATTTTCAATAGGTTGGTCACCATTCACTGCCTGGCCGCTGGGCTTCCGCCGTTCCGAGAGAGACACGCCATGAACCTGCGCCTATGTTTCCGCTTCGCCTCCCTGACGCTTGGCCTCCTGCTTGCAGCCCCGCCCACCCTCTGGGCACAAGCGCCGGCGAACAAAAGCATTACCGATGAGTCGTTTCTGCGGCCACCGCCGGAAATCGCAGACGCCGTCCTTGCACCGCGGCATCGGAACGCAACACTTGGCAATCCCAGCCCCGATGGGCGGTTTTTCGTAGCCGAGCGGTCCGGTGGCCTCCCGACGATGGCCGCGTTTGCGAAACCGTTTTACCGGCTGGGGGGCCACCAAATCGACTGGCGAGCCAATCGGGAAAGACGGATGACGACACGCAGCGGGGTCGGGCTGGATCTCGTTGATGCCCGCACCGGAGACATCACGTCGGTTCGCGTCCCGGACGGCGTGCGCGTCTCTTCGCCGACATGGTCCCCTGACGGCTCCGCGATCGCCTTCTTCGGGCACAGCGATGATGCGACACACGTCTATGTCGCCGACCCGAATACCGGACGGGCCCGACAGGTCACCCGCTCTCCCGTCCTGGCGACGCTTGTCACGTCGTATGAGTGGACCCCCGATTCTCGCTCGATTGTCACGGTGCTCGTGCCGGAAGACCGCGGCACGCCACCGGTACGACCCACGGTCCCGGCCGGGCCACAGGTTCGAATCACCACCCCTGAGACGAATCGCATTCGAACCTATCCAGACCTGCTCGAAGATCCGTACGAGATGAGCTTGTTCGAGCATTTCACGACCGGTCAACTCGCCATCGTGGACGTTCAGAATCGGCGAACCAGACGCGTCGGCCCACCCGGCATGATTCGCGCAGTGGACGTGTCACCGGACGGCATGCACGCGCACGTGAGCACCGTTCAGCGGCCGTTCTCCTACATTGTGCCCACCCGCCAGTTCGGTGACGTGGACGAGGTCTGGAGCCTGGAGAGCGGTTCCGTGCTGGCACACCTGACTGAGCGCTCGGTTCGAGACGGCTCCCCGAATGACACCACCGACAGCGATGACACGGAGCCCGAGAAACGGAACCTTGCGTGGCGGCCGGACGGGCAGGGCTTGAGCTTCCTTCAGATGGCCCCGCGCCAACCGGGTGACAGCGCTCGCCAAGACGATAGCACGCAGACCGACGACGAGGCCGCCGGCAGTGGGCGGTCGCGTCGCAAAGACCGCGTGATCCAGTGGCTTCCGCCGTACGATTCCACCTCCACCAGGGTGGTATACGAGAGCTCGAACCGGCTAGCCGACGTGCGCTACTCGCCGGACGTTCAAACGCTGTTTCTCACCGAGCGTCGGGGAGAGACCACGCACGAGTACGCTGTTCTGCTGAGTAAACCCGAGGAGAAGCACACCATCTGGCGAGGCCGCCGGGCCCGCTTCGGCCGAGGCGGTGCACCGACCATCGTCACCAAGTCATTGGCGAATGGCGCCTCAGTCGTACGCGTGTCGCCGGACGGGAAGAGCGTCTTCTTATCCGGGACAGACTACAGTGACGATCCCGTTCAAGAAGGACCGAAAACCTACATCGACCGGATTGAAATCGAATCCGGTGACAAGACCCGAGTGTACGAGAGCGACAACGGCGGGGTGTGGGAGCGCGTGCTTCAGGTCCTCGATGACGATGCAACTCGGCTCCTGGTCTCACGCGAAGGACCCAACGACGTCCCTGACTCTTACATTCGTGACCTGACGAGCGGCGAGTTCACTCAACTCACGCAGAACGAAGACTACACACCCGCGCTCACACGCGCGGTGCGCCGGCGTTACGACGTGACACGAGCGGACAGTTTTGAAATCGCCGTGAATGTGACGCTCCCCGAAGGGTGGACCGGCGAACGACTCCCCGGGATGATCTGGTTTTATCCGCGTGAATACACCGACCAGGACTCGTATGACGAGGTGCGTGAGCGCTACAATAAGAACCGATTCCCGGCCATTGGCACCCGGTCAATGGAGATCCTAACGCTGCGGGGATACGCCGTCATTCAACCGGACGCCCCCATCGTGGGCGAGAGCGGCCGGATGAACGACAACTACGAACACGATTTGCGGAATAATCTCGCGGCGGTGATCGATCGGCTCGACGCCGAAGGTATCATCGACCGGACGCGCCTCGGAATCGGCGGGCACAGCTACGGCGCGTTCGGAACCGTGAACGCGATGGTGCACACCCCGTTCTTCAAGGCAGGTATCGCCGGCGACGGGAACTTCAATCGCACGCTGACGCCGTTCGCATTCCAGTCCGAGCGTCGCACCCTCTGGCAGTCGAAAGACACGTATTTTTCGATGTCCCCGCTGTTCTTCGCCAACAATCTGACTGGGGCGCTCCTCCTGTACCACGGCGCCGACGATCAAAACGTGGGGACGTTCCCCATCAACTCCTGGCGTCTCTTCGAGGCATTGGAGTCGCTCGGCAAGACCGCATCGCTCTACATGTATCCCTATGAAGAGCACGGCCCGGCAACACAGGAAACGCTATTGGACCTGTGGGCGCGGTGGTCGGCCTGGCTCGACACCTATGTGAAGGGGATCGATTCGGAGGAGCTAAAGACTACGACGGGACAGTAGAGTGGATGTTTGGCGCGAGGTTGTCGTGACGCCTTAAAAGACGCTGGGTCGTGGGCGCCTCGGTCCATCCGCCTCAACTTGTGACCGTGGCAGAGGCGCCCAGAGGGCCGTGGCGCCCGACGACCTGGGCGTCTCCGCCGTCAGCCCCCCCTTACCACTTACCCGACCGCTTCCATCAGGAGCGCCAAGGCTCGCCGCAGCGCCTGCCCCCCCGGCCCGCTCCCCTTATAGATCCCGAGCCGCACGACCACCATGTCGTGTGACGGAATGATGATGGTATACTGCCCGCCCGCACCGGCCATGTAGTAGGCGTCCCGCGGGATGGGAAACGTTTCCGTGCCATTGATCCAGAAGAACGAACCGCCGTAGATGGGACGGCCGTCCGCCTCCCAGGCCGGGGCCACGGTGCTGGCGTACTCCACCCATCCCTCGGGGAGAATCCGCTCGCCGTTTGCCACCCCGTCGTTGAGATACAGCAGACCCAGGCGCGCCCAGTTACGCCCCGTGCCGAGCTCGTATCCCTGAAGCAGGAAGTTGCCGTAGGGATCCGTCTCCAAATACATCTTGCGGATCCCGATCTTGTCGAAGAGTGCGCGCTGCGGATACGTGTGATAGTTCTCGCCCAGCCGCTGTTCCACACCCTGTCGAATCAAGTAGTTGGTTGCCAACGGATCCGAGTTGCGATACCGGCCCACCGTGTTGGGCGGCCACTGTGCGGGTCGGGTAATCGCCCACTGATGCGAGTCAATGGCACCGGTATACACATAGAGATGGTCGGGGTACCCCTGGGGATACCCGTACTCCAACTCATAATCCGGATCCTGCGGCGCGACAAACCGAAGCCCGGACGACATGCGCATGATGTCACCGATACGAATGGCCGACCGCGGATCGTCCGGGGACTCGTGCCATGCATCGACGGGCGCCGGCTCCCACAAATCATAGACGCCCTTTTGAATGAGCGTGCCCATCAACGTGCCCGTCAGGCTCTTGCCCATGGACCAGCTCTCGAGGTAGGTGTCTTTGTCCATTCCCTGCATGTACCGCTCGCCGATGATGCGTCCTTGGTGCACAACGACAAAGGCAGCGGTCATACTCTCCGGCGGATCGAATGCGGCATTCACCGCTTCCGCCACCTTCGCGGCGTCGACGCCGTCCGGGAGCGGCTCGTCCGAAACCATATCGCCCATCGGCCACGACTGGGACATGGCGTCAGGGAGTGTCGACTCCACCGCGACCGGCGTAAAGCGGACCGAATCCACGCCCGGTGGATGCGTCACACATCCTTGGCTGCCGTAGAATTCCGCGGTCCGGGTGACTCCCGTTTGCAACGTCAGATGCACGGCCTGGTCGTCGTAATCGACCACGGTATCGGTGACGAGTTTCCGTTCTTCCGGCTTGGACACGAAATAGCCGACGTTCTCCGCCGCCTCAGCTGCATCCAAACCGGTGATGAATACCGCGGAGCAAAGCACCTTGGCAAAGCCGGCCATCGCGTGCTCGAACGGATCTCCGGGTGGGGGTTCCCACTCGGTGTCCAGCTCATATTCCGCCGCTCGGGCGACCAGAGCGACATTCTGGAATTCGGCTTCGGCCGCTTCTTCCGTCGAACATGCGGCAACCGCCAAGAGAATGGCGCTGCTACCGAACAGAAGCTTTCGTGTCATGGTCGGAATTCCCTTTTAGTGTCACAATACCGCGCAAGGACTGTGCACAGTGCACAGTTCGGAATCGTCGTCCTCTCCGCAGCCTGGCGTGTCCCTCCGCGGCCCGCAGTTTCGCGTGTCATAGTAACGATCCCAACCAAGGCACCGCTCACTGACGCCCGCTCCGGGACCCGCCAGCCCGCTCCGAGGCAACCGCGCACCACTTACAGCTCACTGCTCACCGGTTACCGCTCCGGAACCGTGATCGCCTTTCCGGGATCGGGACGGATGCCGTGCTCGTCGAGCTGGTCGTATATCATCGGCATCGTGTCGGTGATGACGGCATTCAGCGCGGTGATCAGCCCGGGCACCTCGTCCCACGCCCGCTCGAGCGCCCAGAGTTGGTCTGCCGTCGGCCGGGTCGTTGAGGCTTCGATAGAGAAGGTACCACGTGCGCCCCCACTGACACGATTGATCTCACGCCCCAACTCGCGCACCTGTGTGCGAACCGAATCGACAGTCTGCTTCAACGACCCCGGTGCATCGTCGCTTTCCTTCAACAGTGCATCGACGTCCGAAAGCTGGCTGGTGAGACGCCTCACTGCTTGTCCGGCTTCGTACACGGGTTTCGCCAGCTTGTACGCGCTCATCATCGCGTCCTGGCGAGCCATCAGGTCAGCCTGGGATATTTCTGCGCGAGGATCCAATCGCACTTCAATCTCGGTTGAGAGCGATTGACCTGCGGCGTCCAGCCGTGCCGCGTACACGCCGGGTAGGACTCGCGGCCCACGGGGCGTGAAGCGGCCAAACCCGCCACCTCCACCCCCTTGAGGTGTCTCTTGCTCGTATGGCGGTGGCAGGCGTAAATCCCAGATCACTTCATGAATGCCTGCCTTGCCGGGTCCCTCCAGTTCACGCACCACGTCGCCGTTGCCATCGAGAATCGTGAGCCTGGCCATCCCGGTTGAGTCCCCCGCGCGGCGCATCCGTCGCACGCTTGCCCTTGGTCCGCCACTTGTTTCGCCGTTGTCGTCGGTCGCCACCGGAGGAACAGCCTCGAGGTCCCGACCCAGATAGTACCGAATCCGCGCTCCCTGGGGCGGGTCAGGGGCCTCCCACACACCGGGGGTCCAGCCCTGTGGCGTGTAGAGATTGAAGCTGGTCGCGCGGCGCACCGGGAACAGATGCGCCGAGGAGGCCAGCACCCGGTTCGACAACTGCTCCAACGGGGTGATGTCATCCATGATCCAGATGCCTCGCCCGTGCGTGCCCAGGACCAGGTCGTTTTCGCGTGGGTGCACCACGATGTCGTCGACCGGCACGGTTGGCATGTTGTTTTTGAGCCGCGCCCATCGAGCGCCCCGGTCGACCGAGAAGTAGGCACCCATCTCGTTTCCGACGAACAGCAGCCCCGCCGTCCGCGGATGTTCGGCGATCCGGTTCACGGACGTCACCGGCAGTCCCTCCGTTATCTGACGCCAACGCTCGCCGAAGTCCTCACTCACGTAGACGTACGCGGCAAAGTCGTCGTTTCGGTGTCCATCGAACGTGGCGTACACGGTGCCGGGCGCATGTCGAGAAGCCACCACGCTGCTCACGTACGTGCGCTCGGGAAGGCCGCGGAACCTTCCGGTCAGATCCGTCCAGCTCGCGCCGCCATCACGCGTTCGTTGGACGTTGCCGTCGTCGGTTCCCACATACAGCAGATCCGCGTCGACCGGGGACTCCGAGATCGTCGTGATATTTCCGTACGTAGAAATGCCGTCGTTCCGCGACATCATGGGACGCGATCCCCTGACGCCCATGATCTCCAGCTCGTCCCGGTCAATCGCCTTGGTCAAATCGTGACTGATCTCCGTCCAGCTCATCCCGCGGTCGGTGGATTTGAGCACCACGTTGGATCCCGTATAGATGACGGCCCGGTCGTGCACCGACATCTCGATTGGGGTATTCCAGTTCCACCGATAATTCCGGCTTTCCCCCTCCCCCTCCTCCTCTTCCTCCTCCTCCTCTCCCATCGAGCGCAGTACCGGCCGCATCCGTGTCCGCTCCATGGTCTTGAGATTCATCCGGGCAATGTTGCCGCCCTGCGACTCTACAAAGATCATGGTGTGATCGGTGGGATCGATCACCGTATAGAACCCGTCGCCGCTCCCGATGTTGTACCAGTCCTTTGCACGGATTCCCTGACTCGAGAGCGTGGCACTCGGCCCGCACCACGAGCCGTTGTCCTGCAAGCCGCCGCACACATAGTACGGGTCCCGCATGTCGACCCCGATCTCGTAAAACTGGGCAAGTGGAAGGTTCTGCAATTGGCGCCAGCTGTCTGAGCGGTCCCACGAAATCGAGACGCCTCCGTCACCGGCAAGGATGAGACGGTCCGAATTGTTGGGGTCGATCCAGAGCGCATGGTGGTCGGAGTGCACTCCCCTCGCGGCATCGTTTGTAAATGTTTTGCCCCCGTCGCTGGATCGATACATCTGTGCGCCGCCCAGGTAAATGCGTTCCGGGTCGGAGGGATCGATCCAAATCTGGCTGTAGTACATGGGTCGGTTGTTGGTCTCGCTCAGGTGCTCCCACGTATCTCCGCGGTCCGTCGAGCGATACACACCGTTCTGCCGACGGCCCGCCTGCCCCTGTCCCGCGCCAAAACCCTGCCCGGGCCTCCGCGGGTCAGCTTCGACGATGGCGTACACCAAGTTGCCGTCACGCCGGTAGATGCCGAGGCCAATACGACCTTTGTCGCCTCGGGGGAGGCCCTCTTGCAGCTCGATCCACGTCGCGCCGCCGTCGGTCGTACGGTAGATCCCGCTTCCAGGACCACCGCCATTGAACCCCCACCCGGTGCGCTGCCGCTGGTACATCGCCGCAAACAGCGTCTGGGGATCACCAGGATCCATCACGAGATCGATGGCGCCGGTGTGCTCGTCCACATACAGCACCTTCTCCCACGTCGCCCCTCCATCCAACGTGCGGAAAACACCCCGCTCCGGATTGGATCCCCACAAGTGCCCGACCGCCGCGACGAACACGATATCCGGATTCATCGGATGAATCGCGATACGCGCAATGTGGTGCGTGGCATCGAGCCCCATGTGCGACCAGGTTCGGCCGGCATCGGTCGACTTGTACACGCCGTTGCCCCAGGGTGAACTCTGCCGATTCTGCGGCTCCCCGGTTCCGACCCAGACAATGTTCGGATTCGACGGCGCGAGCGTGACGTCGCCGATCGACGATGTGGGGTGATCGTCAAAAACCGACTCGAACGAGGTACCGTGATTCACCGTCTTCCACAGCCCGCCGGTTGCGGTCCCCACGTAAAAGACCGCGGGATCCGACTCGACGACTGCCAGGTCGGCAACACGCCCACCCATGATAGTCGGACCAATCTCGCGCCACTCGAGGTTGGCGACTGCCGCTTCGACCTGCGCCTGGGTCCCCACAGCAAGCACGGGCATGAGAACGGCCACGATTGCGGACGACACGATTCTTCGCCACGAGTGAGAGGCTGACGGATACATGGGTCCTTCCTTTGCGAGAGTGCGGGAACTGCAGATGTTCAGGAGCGCGACCATTCACATTCACACTCGGGCGCGTCCTCGTCAAGGGAATCAGGACGGAGTGTCGAACGTCCGCGTCGTTACATAAATGCTGCTCGGCCCTCGTGGTTCACGATTGCACGACCGTCTGCGACCCAACGTAGCGGAACCGTTCGTCGAGCTGGAGGCGGACGGGTGTACGATCCGTCGAGATCACCGTGGTGCCGTCAACGGTCCGCCGCGGTACTCGGTGTGAACTGAGAACCGCAGACGGACTCGCTACGAGGGGGAATGGGCAAACAAATAGGATCCGGCCAATCAGGCACGAGGTTACCCTCCTGCCTCGTACCGAGTCGACTACGGCCACAGCCAGGCGAACGTCCCAGCGGTGAGGAGGCCGTAAAGGAGACCATCAAACATGTGCTTGGCCGTCGTGGGCCACGCCTGGCCCATCCAGATCGAATTCATCGCTTGCGCGGCAGCGTAACCCAGAAATGCCGTCGCGCCTGCGACCCGAAAGACCGCCAGGTACGGAGTGCCCGGGGCCCACGTCCGTCCCGCGAGATATGCAACGAAGATCCCGACAATGAGACAGAAAACAAACCACTGCGCGAGCGACTTTCCCATGGCCGGTGGGCCATTCGGCAGCACCGTCATCAGAGCCACGGGGCCTTGGTTGAACTTTTCCATCACCTCGGGGTGCTTCAGGTCTTTCGGGCCTGTCGCGTGGGGGAGGAAATAGTCGCCCGGCTGCAGGTTGTGTGGCCGGAGCGCATCCATGATCGCTGCCTCCGCGGGCAGCTTCTTGTAGTCGTTCCGATGATACGTCAACACCATGTGTATCACCGAGCTGGCCGCGAAAACGATCACCGCCGACAGCACGATCGGCAGCCAAAGATCCGGAATTGACACCATCAGAACCTCCTGTTGGGAAACTCGGTCGCGGTGCTCATGGCTCCATGATCACCGGAGCCAGGTTGCCAGCACGAATCCGCTCATTGAACGCTGCCACGTCCGTGCTCAGCAGTTGATCCAGTTCCGCGGTGTAGCGGGCGAGTCGCTCAGCGAGCACTTGGTGTACCTCGCGGTGCTGATCCGCGGGCGGAAAATCGGCGGTGGCCACGGCTCCTGCCAGGTACCTGATCTTCCCTGCGAGCATGGTCGGCCACCGCACCCCGTCCTGCCCCGTACCCGTGGTCGTCAACCTGATCAATTTCTTCTCAACGCCGAGTAGTTTCTCGTCCAGCGAGTCCGCTGCCGCAATAATGCTTTCCAAGCCTGGCCGGTCACGCAGCACCGGTTTCAAGTCGTACAGTTGACGCCTGATCCATTCAATCCGGTTGATGGCCACGGCCACGGTGTCGTGATCGTCCCGCAGCTGCCTCACCATGGTGAGCTGTTGTTCGATATCGGCTATGGTCCCTTCGGAGTTGGGATCCTTCAGCACTTCGAGTTGCTGCGAGTACTCCTGACCACCAACCTCGAGGGTCACGGTGTACGTCCCAGGTGGTTGCAGAACCGAGATGCGGCCGCCGCCCGAGCGCCACCGTTCGGGCCCCAAGTCTACCCAGTCCGCATACAGCGGCGTCGTTCGCAATTTGATCTGCTGAGACGGCTCACCTCGCAGGTTCCACCAGATGCGATTGAGGCCCGCGGTCTTCGTTCCCGACAGCGTGCGGACGGTACGGCCGGCGGTGTCCGAGATTCGGAGCGTCGGCCGACCTTCGGGCACTGAGCCGAGCCAATAGTTGATCGACGCGCCATAGGTCGGATTCTCGCCTACTGACGGATCGTTGGGCATCGACATGGGCGACGTGACATTGTGGAACCGATATGCGGATCTCGGCGCGAACAAGTGCGCGTCCGACGACGCGACCGTCGGCGTGAGTTGCTGCAGGGGTGTAAGGTCATCCAAGATCCAGAATCCCCGCCCATACGTGCCAACAACGAGATCGTTGAAGTGTTCTTGCACGACGAGCCAGTACATGGGGGAGGCAGGCAGGTTGGTCATCAGCGACTGCCAGCGGGCACCGTCATCGAACGACACGTACAGCGCGTTCTCCGTACCGAGGTACAGCAAACCTGGCCGCACGGGATCTTCATGGATGCTCCGCACGTAGCTCAACGGGCTGTCCGCGATACCGTCCACGATCTTGGTCCAACGCTGACCGTAGTTGTCCGTCTTGTAGACATGCGGCTCAAAGTTCCCCTGTTGGTGGTGCTCGATAGCGACGTATGCCTTCCCCGCGTCCCATTTCGATGCGTCGATGTTGCGCACGACTCCCAGCGGGGGAAGATCAGGCACGTTGTTGGTGACGTTGGTCCAGCTCTGGCCCCCGTCGCGGCTCACGTGCAGCAAGCCGTCATTGGTACCGGCCCAGAACACGCCCGGCCGAACCGGAGATTCGTCGAACGCATAGATGACACAGCAATACTCGACGCCGATGTTGTCCGGCGTCAGCCCGCCGGAGATGCCCTGTTTCGATTTGTCGTTGGTCGTGAGATCCGGGCTTATCACCTCCCAGCTCTGACCGCCGTTGGACGTCCGGTGCACGTGCTGGCTCGTCACGAAGACCGTGTTGCGGTCGTGAGGCGAGATGAGAAGCGGGAACGTCCACTGGAACCGATACTTGAGTTCCGCAGCGGGCCATCCGCCAGTGGTCTCGGGCCACACCTCCACCTGCCGGAACTGACGTGTGCGTTCGTTGAACCGCACGACGATGCCCCCCCGCGCTCCCGACCCGGACGCACTGGACCAGATGATGTTGGGATCTTCCGGATCCGGCGTCGCAAACCCGCTCTCGCCGCCTCCCACTGAATGCCACATTCCTCGTGGGATGCTCCCTCCTCCGAATCCCCCCGTGCGGCTGTTGCTGGGGCCGCGCGTGGATGGCCCATCCTGCCGGTTCCCCATCACGTGGTAGGGGATCGCGTTGTCTACCGTGACGTG